>JAEHDN010000226.1 GCA_016880395.1 Candidatus Eiseniibacteriota bacterium | reverse complement strand
CGGCGAGCGTGAAGGGAGCCGGGTTCTGGTGTGGGATGACGATCTGGTGGACGGACTCCACCGCGATCCCGATGGCGGCGACGATGAGGAGGATCGCGACGAGGGCGGCGGCCAGGGGCTCGGCCTTCCCGTGCCCGTAGGGGTGCTCCTCATCCGGAGGCCGGGAGGCTACCCGGAGCCCACGCCAGACGATGATCGAGCCCACCGAGTCTCCGAGCGACTCGATCGCGTCCGCGACGAGCGCCTGGCTGTGCCCCGCGATCCCCGCGGCGAGCTTTCCCACGCCCAGCATGAAATTCAGCACGAGGCCGATCGCGCTGGAGCGCATCCCGCGGTCGTACCGCTCGGAGTGGATCTCGTGGCGATGGCGGATGGCCATTCGGGTCAGCGTTCGGCCGCCTCCGGTACTTCGGCCGAGTTCTCCTCCGAGGTAAACGTGGCTCCGAGTCCGAGCGACGCCGGGATGCCGTTCGGGAACTCCCGCTGGATCGCGGCGGCGATCACCTGGCGGCGATTCCCCGGGTCCGGATGTGTGCTCATGAACTCGGGCTGACCGCTGCCGCCCGACGCGCTCTCCAAGATCCGCATCACATCGATCATGGCGCGCGGATCGTATCCTGCCGCGGCCATCATGCGAACTCCCATCGTGTCGGCCTGCGTCTCGTCGTGCCGCCCGTAGCGGAGCTGCATCATCTGCGCGACGACGGCCGCGACCTGCGCCGTGTGCTGACCGGAGCTGTAATCGTCGGACCCCGCGATGCCGGCCGCGCCGACGAGTCCCTGCGCGAGCTGGCTCTTCGAGATCTGCGCGGCCGAGTGCCGGGCCACGACATGACCCACCTCGTGCGCGAGCACCCCCGCGAGCTGGGCCTCGTTCTCGAGGTGTCCGAGGAGCCCGCGCGTGATGAAGATCTGCCCCCCCGGGAGCGCGAACGCGTTCACGGTCTGGGGATCGGCGAGCGCGTGGAACTGGAACTGGTACGCCGTGCGCTCCGCTCCACCTTGATCGACGACCCGGCTCCCCACCTGTTCGACGAGTCGGCGAACCTCAGGGTCGGAATCTTCGCCTCCCATCTCCTGTGCCATCTGCGGCGCCATCTGAAGGCCCAGCGCGATCTCCTGGTCCACGTCCATCGAGATGTGCTGCACCTCTCCTGTGTAGGGGTTCTGCTGCCGCATGGAGTAATAGCTGATCAACGAGATGGCCGCCACGATCGCGGCGATCAGCAAACGTCCTCGCCTCATGATCCCCTCCGTCGGACCCCGGGCTCCCTCGTCCGGGCGTCAGGCTCCGCTCGTCCGGGCGTCGGGCCAGATGCTAGGTTGGCGGAGGTACTGAGGAGCAAGAAGAGAGCCGGATGGGCTCCGGAGCGCGGGTCAAGCCCGACGGGCGGTGCGGTCCGACCGGATTCCCTTGCGGTCCCGGACGATCCCCACGGCGGTCGCCTGCTCCCACGCCGCCTTCAGGTCGGCCGCGATCGCGCTGGCCACCCGGGTGTTGTCCCAGTAACCGACGTGGGAGAGCGGCGTCCAGCCGCCGAGGAGCGAGCCCACACCCGCCGGGCGATCCTCGGTGACCGCGTGGCGGTACGCGGCGTTCAGCTCGCGGAGCGGGTACCCGATCACGTCGTCGGGGTCGTAGACGTTGACCCAGCGCGGCACGAGGCCCGGGTGGTGATGGGCGAGCCTCTTGGGCGGAAAGCGGATCGGCGCGCCGAATCGCGGATAGCGGAGGCTCCAGAGCGCGATGGGGCTCCCCAGTG
>JAEHDN010000225.1 GCA_016880395.1 Candidatus Eiseniibacteriota bacterium | reverse complement strand
AGGAAGGACCAGAGGGCGCCTCCCGGAGCGCGAAGCGCGAAGGGCAGCGCCCGGAGGTCCTTCCTACCCCTCTCCCCTGTTCAGCGCGGCGGCGCGGGGGGCGCCTCGCCCCTCGCCGTGCGTAGCCAGGATTGCGCCTGCTGGTGCCCAGGGTAGATGCGCACCGCGCTTTCCCAGTCTTGGACGGCGCGGTCGCGATCGCCGCGGACCCATTCGATGGCACCCCTGGTGTAGAACAGCTCCGCCTGCTCGTCTGGCCCTGTCCGCTTGGTCCCCGCTACCTGGATGGCCTTGTCGATGGCCCGCTGTGCCTCGTCGTAGCGCTTGGTGTTGTAGTAAACGGTCGCGAGCCCCTGCCAGGAGACGATGTTGTCGATTCGTGACGCCCGGCCGTAGAAGCGCTCCGCGTCTGCGTAGCGCCCCTGGTTGAGGCGAACCTGGGCGAGATTGTTGAGCGCGCGAAAATCGCGGCTTCGCTGCGTCGTATAGCTCCAGAGCGCCTCCCCGTCCCGCCAGACCGCCTGGTACTTGCGCGTCTGCGCGGCGAAGAGCGTGAACGGGATCGCGGTGAGCGCCACCATCGCCGCGGTCCGTCCCGGCTCGGCTCGCACGCGGCTCGCGAGCGCAAGGATCCCGGCTGCCACGATCCAGCAGAAGCCGAGCGAGGGCGCGTAGAGGTAGCGGTCCGCCATGTAGGTGATGAGCGGGAAGAGGAGGGCAGGGAGGATGAGCACGAACATCCATGCGGTGCCGAGCGCGAGCGCTCGGAGTCCCCGCCGGTGCGCGAGCCAGAAGATCGCGGGCAGGACCAGGAGCCCGGCGAGGTCGAGCGGAGCGCGGACGCCGCCCAGCGTGGGCGGGTCGTAGATCGGCCGCCCCTCGAGAATCCCTGTCAGGAGACCCAGGTACATCCAGACCGCGTGCCCCTTCACCATCAGGTACTGGAACGGCTGGTGCGCGTAGGCCTGCTCCGTCGTCACCTGGGCCTGGGAGTTCACGATCACGAGCCAGAGCGCGAGGAGACCGTAGGGTACCTTCGTCGCGATCGCGCGCTTCCAGTCGAACGGGCGTCCGTCGCGTGTGCGGGTGAAGTCGAGCACGAACAGGAAGAGGGGGAGCGCCGCGATGGACACCTTGGAGAGGAGCCCCAGCAGGAACGTCGCGACGGAAGCGGCGTACCAGCCGACGCGGAGCCGTCTCCCGCGCGTGGCCTCGTCGTACAGGATCACCGTCAGGAGGAGGAAGAGGGTCGAGAGGAGGTCCTTCCGGATCGACACCCACGCCACCGCCTCGACGTGGGACGGGTGCACCGCATAGAGGAGCGCCGCCACGAGGCCGAGCGCGAAGCTTCCGAAGAGCCGGCGCACAACGAAGAGTGCGAGCACCGCGTTCAGCCCCGCGAGGATCACCGACTGGAGGTGGAACCCGAACGGGTTCAGGCCCCAGATCGAGTAGTCCACCATGTAGGACACGAGGTGGAGCGGGAGGAAGTTCGCGAAGTAAGCGGTCGTGAAGACGTAGCGGAGGTTCTGCGCGGTGAGCCCCCGGATCCAGGGGTTGTCGGTGACGTAAGTCGGATCGTCCCAGCTGGTCAGGAAGCCGAAGCGGAGTGACGGCTGATGGACGAGGAACGCGGCGGCAAGGACGAGAATGGAGGCGATCGCGAGCTGGACCGCGGTGCCGGGGAGCCGCGGCTGTCCGGCTGCGTCAGCAGGGCGGCCCTTCCTGGCGTCCCGCTTCGCCCGCTTCCGGCGCGCGGATCTCGAGATGCGCGTGGCCATCGGTCAGCGCGGGGGGAGCGGGGGCGGCTCCACGCCCGCCGAGCGCAGGCGGGCCCTCGCCGGTCCGTGCCTGGGAAAGACGCGGACGGCCGCTTCCCAGTCACGGACCGCGGCATCCCGGTCCTCACGGATCCACTCGATCAGTCCGCGGGTGTAATAGATGGTCGCTCTCTCTTCGGGTCGCATCCTCTGGATCGCGAGGGCGTTCTCGTCGATTGCCTTCTGCGCATGGTCGATCGCCTCCAGCGCCTCATCGAAGCGCCCCGTGTTGTAGTAGACGACCGCGAGCCCAGCCCACACGTCGACGCTGTTACCCCGCGAAACCTTCAGGTAGAGTTGTTCGGCCTCGTCGTAGCGCTTCTCTGCGAGCAGGACCTGGGCGAGGTTGGTGATCGCACGCTTGTCCGTGCTCCGCCGACTCGCGTAGGTCCAGAGCGCCTCCGGATCCTTCCACAATCCCTCGTAGCGGAGCGTCTGCGCGACGAACAGCGTACAGGGGATCGCCGTCAGCGCGACGAGAGCGGCGGTTCGCCCGGCCTGCGAGGGCATCCGGCGCGCCAGGGCCACGATGCCCGCCGCGACGATCCAGCAGAAGCCGAGGGACGGAGCGTAGAGGTACCGATCCGCCATGTAGGCGGTGAGAGGGAACACCAGGACCGGGAGGAGAAAAACGAAGAGCCAGGCGGCGCCAAGCGTGACGGTGCGGAGCCCGCGCCGGTATCCAAACCAAAGGACTGCGGGGAGGACGAGAAGGCCCGCGAGACCCAAGGGGCCGTGGACGCCGCCCACCCATGGCATGTCGTAGATGGGCCTCCCTTCGATGATCCCCGTGAGAAGTCCCAGGTACATCCAGACCGCGTGCCCCTTCACCATCAAGTAGTGGAGCGGCTGCTGCGCGTAAAGCAGCTGGGTCTTCGCCTGCGCCTGATTGTTCACGAGGACGAGCACGAAGGCGAGGGCGCCGTAAGGGATCATGGTCGCGATCGCGCGCTTCCAGTTCAGCGCACGCCCTTCCCGCCTGCGGGTGGCCTCGAGCACAAGCAGGAAGATGGGGAGGGGGGAGATCGAAAGCTTGGACAGGAGTCCGAGCAGAAACGTCGCGACGGAGCCCGCGTACCGCGCCGGCCGGAAGCGGTCGCGCGTCGCCTCATCGTAAAGGATGACCGTGAGGAACAGGAAGAACGTCGAGAGGAGATCCTTCCGGATGGAGATCCACGCTACGGCCTCGACGTGCGACGGGTGCACCGCGTAGAGAAGCGCCGCAACGGCTGCCAGCGCCAGGCTCCCGAAGAGCCGCCGAACCATCACGAACGCGAGAGCCGCGTTCAAGCCCGCGAGCACTACCGATTGCAGGTGGAACCCGATAGGATTCAGTCCCCAGATCGAATAGTCGACCATGTACGAGACGAGGTGGAGGGGGAGGTAGTTGTAGAAGTACGGTGTCGTGAAGGCGAAGCGTATGTTCTCCGGGGTGAGCCCCCGGATCCAGGGATTGCTGGTGACGTAGACCTGATCGTCCCAGCTCGTCTGAAATCCGTGCCCGAGGGTCTGGAGGTGAATGAGCGACGCCACCGCGAAGAACACGGACGCGAGGATCGCGAGAGGGATACCCGCGGCGGGCGGGCCGGGCTGGTCCGTGGGCGGGCTCTTCCCGGTGTCCCCGGTCGCGCGCGGCCGGCGCGGCACGATCGAGATCGGGGTGGCCATGATCACCGCCGCCGGAGTGAACCCCGGTCGACCTTGCCGAGGTGCGTGCGGGGAAGGGAGTCGACGAACACCACCTCGCGGGGATGCTTGTAGGCGTCCAGGCGGTCCCGGACGTGCTCCTTGAGCGTCTCCGCGAGGCCCTCGCGCGCGCCGCGGGGCACGACGTAGGCGCGCGGTTTCACGAGCCCGTGTGCGTCGGGCACGCCCACGACGGCGACCTCGGCGACGGACGGGTGTTCGAGCAGACAGCCCTCGACCTCCTGGGGCGCGAGCCACTTGCCGCCGACCTTCAGCATTTCGTCCCCGCGTCCGCAGTAGATCACATACCCCTCGTCGTCCATGGTGATGAGATCGCCCGACACGTACCACTCGCCACGGAAGCTCTGGGCCGTCCTGTCCATATCGTGCCAGTACCCGAGCGCGCGCGAGTCGCCCCGCACCCAGAGGCAGCCGGTCTCCCCGCGTGGCACCTCGCGCCCCTCCTCGTCGCAGGCCTTCACCTCGAAGCCCGGCACCACGGTGCCGAGGGTGCCGGGGCGCGCCTCGCCCGGCCGGTTCGAGATGAAGATGTGCCACATCTCCGCCGTGCCGAGCCCGTCGAGCAGCTCCACGCCGAACCGCGCACGCCAGCGCTCGTCGACCTCGATGGGCAGGGCCTCGCCGGCCGAGGTCGCGAGCCGGAGGGACGAGAGGTCCTGGGATCCAGCGCTCGGGTGCGAGAGCATCTTGTGGATCATGGTGGGCACGTGGATGAGGATCGTGGGGCGGTAGCGCTGAATCTTCTCGAAGAGGGTCTCGGCCGTCGCCGGCTCGGGGAAGAGGACCGTCGAGGCCCCCGCCGCGAACGGGAAGAAGAGGTTCGACCCGGTCGCGTACCCGAAGTAGAGCTTCGGCACCGACACGGTGATGTCGTCCTCGGTGTAGCCGATGACGCCGCCGCCGTAGAGACGAGCCGTGTTGGCAAAGGCCCGGTGTGTCTGGACCACGGCCTTCGGCCGCCCGGTCGTGCCTCCCGAGAAGAGCCAGATCGCGGGATCATCCCGGTGGGTGGCGAAGGTCGGGAACGTGTCGGAATGGGCCCCGAGCGAGCGCTCGAACGCGTCGTCGCCGGCCACGAGGACCGATGGAGCGAAGGGGGAGCCGGCCGCCGCCTTGCGAAAGGGCTCGGCGGCGTCTGCGTGCGCGATCACGGCACGCGCGCGCGAGTGGTCGAGGAGCCACACGATCTCCGCGACGGGAAGGCCCGGGTTCACCATGACTGCGACCGCCCCGAGCTTCAGGATTCCGAAGAGAGCGGCGACGTAGTCGGGACCGTCCGGCATCCCGAGGATCACACGGTGCTCTGGCTGTACCCCGGCCTGGCGGAGGGCGTGAGCATATCGGTTGGCGTGAGCCTGGACCTCGGCGTAGGTACGCGATCCGGCGTCCGTGCGGATCGCGAGACGGGCGCCTCGCCCCTCCCGAACCCGCTCGTCCAGAAAGAGATCGGCGATGTTCAGACGTTCCGCAGGCTGTTGGGTCATGGTAGGTTGATCGGGCCCGCCCCATGATGGACGCCCGCCGGGCGGGTGGCAATACCCGACATGAGGAGTGCTGGATGACGGTCCCCCGCTGGGCGGAACTGACATGGGAAGAAGCGCGCGATCTTCCGCGCGGGCGCCTCGTGGCCCTGCTGCCGGTCGGCGCCGTGGAGGCGCACGGCCCCCATCTGCCCCTCGCGACCGACGTGGTGATCGCGGAAGCCATGGCCCGGGACGGCGCGGAGCGGCTCGGCCGAAGCGGTGCCCGGGCGGTCCTCCTGCCGGCGTTCCCGTACACCGCCGCCCCCTTCGGCGCGGCATTTCCGGGCACGCTGTCGATCGAGGCGGGCGTGTTGACCGGACTCCTGGTCTCACTCGCGGCGGAGCTGGGGCGGCAGGGCTTCGCGGCGCT
>JAEHDN010000224.1 GCA_016880395.1 Candidatus Eiseniibacteriota bacterium | reverse complement strand
GGGCGAGCTCACCGTACACGTCGGTCGTGCTCTGGATGAGGATGTCGACCGGGGAGCCCTTTCCCAGGAGAAGAGGCGCGCCCGCAAGAGTAAGAGCCACAACGAGTACAAGCAGATAGCGGAGTCGCGGCAGGGAGTCCACCTCCTTCCAGGTACGTCGGGATCGATCGCGTGAGTCGGAACACTATACCCCGACGACGCTCGCAGGTTCAACGCCACGGGGCGTTTCCAGGGTCCAGGGAAAAACGACGGGGGCGGGCCGTGTTCGCCCGCCCCCGTCGAAAACGTTTGGGGGGGTTTACTTCCGAACTCGATCCTTGAGCGCCTTGCCCGCGTGGAACGCCGGGAACCTCGACGCCGCGATCTTGATGCGCTCGCCGGTCTGAGGATTGCGGCCTTCGCGCGCCTTCCGCTTGCGGGTTTCGAACGTTCCGAATCCCGTGATCTGGACCTTCTTGCCGGACATGAGCGCGGACGCGATCAACCCTTCCTTACCGGGAGAAAAGAGCGTGTCGACGACTGCCCGCGCCTCGCGCGCGGAGAGGGAGGTCTTCTTGGCAATGGTGGCGATGAGCTCGGTCTTGTTCATTCCGTTTCACCTCCTTTCGGATGAACGCGGCGTCACGTTACGGCCGGCCCCAGGGGGTGTCAAACAGATTTCGCATGCGGACGCTGTATTTTCGATCAATAGATGTTCTGGAGGGCGCCGAATCCGCGGAGTCCGCGGGAGCCCTGCTCGAAGTAGACCTCGGGGAGGTTCTTCACGTTGATCTTGAAGTAATACTCGTCTCCCACGTCGCCTGAAAGACTTCGGGTGAACTGCATTTCCCAGCAGTGGAGGTCCCGCTTCACCGTGAAGAACTGGGAGACCATGATCCCGGCCCGGGGATCGAACTGCCAGTTGTACTCGAACCGCCAGCTCTTGGTGAAGTTGACGGCCGTCCCGCCGTTCACGCGCGCCTCGGAATGCCAGTCCGTGTAGCCCCCCTGCCCGTCCCGAGCCCGGGACCCGTCGTAGCTGATCGACGCAAAGACGCTCCAGGGGAGCCCGGCCGGCGACATCCCCAACGGGGTGAGGGGGGATCGCTCCCGGACGGCGAAGGTGCCCGGCTCCTGATCCGCGATCGCGTAGTCCTCGCCGGTCGGGCTCTGGCCCTGGAGCGCGAGACCGGTGCTCGCGCTGAAGAAGAGCAGCCTGGCGTCGTACGGGTTGTGGACGAACCGGAACGCGAAATCGCTCCGGTCGATCGGCTTGAGGTTGAGGGTCGTCGACAGGTCCGAGAGCGGCTTGGCCCCCGATCGCTTCGCGAGCCCGTTGTAGGAGATGTCGCTCTGGAGCTGGATCAGGTTGTTGATCACCTTCGGATGGATGGGATCGCCCCACTTCGCGTGGACGTCCTGCCGGAGCGAGAAGTTGAGCCGACGGACCTCGGCCGCCGCGAGGGAGATCCCCGAGACTCCATCGAAGCGGGGCCGGTAGAGGCCATCGCTTCCCTGGTAGAGAAGGTTCGTTCGGGGGGGCTGGTAGGCCGCGCTCACCAGGGGCGTGATCACGTGGCGGATCGCGCGGAGCGGCCCGATCGACGTGCGGAAGGTCCCCGTCACCGCGGTGTTCGCCGAGAGCCCGGCGCCCCAGACGGCGCCGACCTGGTTCAGCTGCCCCGCCTGGTCGCGGCTGTAGTACACGGCGTTCAGGAAGACGTTGGGGCTCACCTTGATGAAGCCGAGCGAGCGCACGTCGGTGAGGGTGAAGTCGTACCGCGCCGCGCCGCGCGCGTCGAGCGAGTCCACGGTCACCGAGACGATCGTCGTGTCGACCGGGTTGCCGAGGCCGTCGAACACGACCGTCGACTCGGGATGGGCGATGGACGCGTACTCGCGCCGCTGGTAGAGCGCACTGAATCCAGTGGTGTAGACCGTGCTCGTGAACGCGGGCCAGCGCGCCGGCTCCTGGCCGCGCGGGGGGTGGCCGATCGGCCGCTGGTTCAGTCTCACGGTCAAGGACGGGAGCTGCTGCTCGGTCTCCAGGGCCCCCGGCGAGGCGTCCAGGTCCTCCCGCTGCAGGAGACCGAAGCTGAGCGAGCCTCCGCTCCAGCCCTTCTGCAGCGAGAGGTTCGAGTCCAGGTTCCGCTGCACGCGCAGGAACACGTTCTGCCCGAGGTTCTGGTCGCGCCTGTACTCGCTCGAGTTGGTGAGGTTCGCCTGGCCGGTCAGCGTGAAGTTCCGGCCGAGCGTCTGGAAGTGCCGCCCGAACAGATCCCACCGGTTCGCGCCGGTCGTGAACTGATTCTGGTAGGACGCGCTGACCTGCCCCTGGTACTCGTAACGGCGGTTGTAGCGGTAGAGCCCGTGCACGAGCCAGCTCTCCTGCTGGTAGTAGTCGAACCATCCGGTCGCATCCATGAAATCGTCGATCGCCCAGTAGTAGCCGACGTTCCGGACGAACTTGCCGCCGCCGGTCGACGACCCGAACTCCACCTGGGGGAGCTGGAATCCCGAGTGGCGGCCGGTCTGGATCGGGAAGACGTAGAACGGGAGCGCGAGCACGGGAACCTTCTTGATGTAGAAGACGACGGGGCGCGCGATGACCTTGTCGTGGAGCATCACCTTCATCTTCGAGCTCTCGAAGTGGTAGTGCGGCTCGGTGAGGTCGCAGGTGGAGTAGGTTCCGTGTGCCACGTCCAGCTCCCGGTCCGAGACGCGGTGCACGCGCTCGCCGAAGAGGAAGCCGCGGTCGTACGCGGTCCTCCCCTCGAACACGGTTCCCTGCCGCGTGTTCAGGTCGTAGGTCATCGAGGCGCCGGTCATCCGGTTGCCGGCATCGGTGAGGACGGGGCTACCCTCGGCCCGCATGCGGTCGGTGTTCGAGTCGAAGGTGACCCGGTCGGCCGTCAGGTGGACCTCGCGATAGACGACGTCCGAGTTCCCGATGATGTCCACGGTGCCCTTCTTGATCTGATACTGGATCTCGTTCCCCTCGTAGCGCACCAGCTCCCGCTCGCGATCCTTGGCCGTGTCTCCCTCCGCGGCCAGGAAGTAAGTGCCCTTGCCCCCGCCCCGGACGATGGCGCGCTCGGGCTCTCCCTTCTCGAAGAAGACGCGGATCGAGTCGCCGTTCGACACGTTGCGGCCGCCCTGCGCGCTGTCGGCGCTGCTCGGCCAGTACCGGCTCTCGGCGTGGCCGACCATGAGCGCCTCCCGGGCCTCCTCCTTCTCGAAGTGGACCGTGATCGTGTCTCCGGTGGCGATGTTCCGCTCGCCGCGCCCCGAGTCCGCCTTGGCGGTGAACTCGACCACGGCGTTCGGATGGATGCGGAGCGTGCGGAGCTGGTTGTCGTCGAACCCGATCTCGATCGTGTCGCCGTGGGCCACCCCCTGATCGTCCCAGGCGCGCGGCTTCCCGACCAGAATCGCGCGGTCCTCCGCACGGTCGAACTCGGCGCGGGTGCCGGTGGCGCGGAGCTTCTCGCGTTCCACGCGCACGTTCCCGATCGCGTACGCGCGGCGCTTCGAGTTGTCGAACTCCAGCGTGTCGCCGCGGACCGTGGTGTGCTGCCCCTTCCTCTCCTCGCGCACGAGGACCGGATCCTCGGTGGCCCATGCGTAGTCCGCGCGGCGGTCGTACCGAACGCGGCCGGCGCGCACGCGCGTGCTCTCGGCCCGATCGATCGCATCCACCTTGCCGAGCGCCGTCACGATGTCGTTCGAGCGGTCGTACTCGATCCGGTCGGCGGTGACCGTGCGCGTCGAATCCTCGAGGCGCGGGTTCCCCGTGATCACGGATCGGTTCTCGGTGCGGTAGAAGCGGGCCTCGCTCCCGGTGATCTTGGCGGTGCCCTCCTCGATCCGCACGTTCCCGCGCAGGGTGGCGAGCCGCGTCTTGCGCTCGTAGGATGCCTCGCGCCCCCACATGTGCGTCCGCCCGTCCACGATCCGCACGTTCCCACGGAAGAGCACCAGCTCGCGGTTCTTGTAGATGAGCGCCGAGTCGCCCGTGACGGTCGTGGTCCCGTGGACGACAGTGGGCCGGATGGCCGTGTAGACGTTCTCCCCCGCAGTCGCGGAGCCCTCGAGTCGGTCGGCCGTGAGGTGGTAGGGCTCATCGTCGCGCGCGGGCGGGGGCTGCTGCGGGCCCGGAGGCGGGGGCTGGGCCGCCGCGATCCGCACACCGAGCAGGAGCAGGAGGACGAGGATTGAGGGGAGGAGTCGCGGCGCGAGGATCGCGGCTCCTTCCCTAGAGCGCATGCGGCACCTCGACGCCCAGACCGGGCATGGCCTCCCCGGCCAGGTAAACCGACCCCGCGAGAAGCACCGCCCCGCCGCGCGTGCTCGCCCAAGCCTTCGCGCGCGCGAGCGCGGCGGTGACGTCGGGCGCCGTCTCGCAGTCGAGGTGCGCGGCGACCGCGGACTCGAGCAAGCGCTCGACCGGCGCAGCCCGCTCGCCGCCGAACTGCGTGAGGTAGAAGCGCGACCCCACTCGCCCGAGCGCGGTGAGGATGGCGCCATGCTCCTTGTCGCGCGAGAAGCCCGCGACGACCGCGAGCGGCCGGCCGGGCCAGAGCGCGCGCACGGTGTCGACCAGCGCGGCGGCCCCCTCCATGTTGTGTGCGACGTCGATGAGGACCGGTGGCTCGCCCGGCAGCACCTGCGCGCGTGCGGGCCACCGTGTGGAGGCGATCCCCGACCCGATCGCCCGCGTGATCGAAGGCTCCGGACGCCCCTCGAGCGCCCACTCGGCCGCGAGCGCCGCGAGCGCTGCGTTCCGGGCCTGATGCCGACCGAGGAGCGGCGTGCGGACGCGGCCCCGGAACGTGCGGGTTCGGAGATGGAACTCCGTCCCCTCGGGGATGAGCCGGGTCGCGCCGTAGCTCCCGTCGCGGCCGAGGAGAACGACCGGCGCCTCGCGCTCGACGGCCGTGGCCAGAATCACCTCACGCGCTTCGCCGGCCCGGACCCCGAGCACGAGACGCCCGCCGCGCTTCACGATCCCTGCCTTCTCGCCCGCGATTTGCCTGATCGTCGGGCCGAGGATGTCCCCGTGGTCGTGCGCGATGCTCGTGATCACGGCCACGCTCGGCTCGAGGATGTTGGTCGCGTCGAGCCGTCCGCCGAGGCCCACCTCGACGACGGCCATGTCGATCCGGCTCCTTGCGAAGTGGTCGAAGCAGAGCGCCGTCGCGGCCTCGAAGAAGGAGGGGCGATCTTCCTCGAAGCGGGGCCACCACACGGCGAGAAGCTCCTCGAGCGCGGCCTGACCGATCTCCTCGCCGTCGATCCGGATCCGCTCCTCGAAGCGGACGAGATGGGGTGACGTGTAGAGACCAGTGCGGAGCCCGGCCGCGCGCAGGATCGAGTCCAGGTGGGCGGCGGTCGAGCCCTTCCCGTTGGTGCCGGCGATCAGGATGGACGGGAATCCGCGGTCGGGACGACCGGCGCGCGCGAGGAGCCGCTCCACCCCGGCGAGCCCGGGGCGCATCGCGCTGCGCTCGAAGCGATAGAGCTCGTCGAGGCGCTTCGTGAGCGAAGCGCCCTCGGACACCTTCATTCCTGGATGGGCACTTCCCGTTCGGCGGGCGTGGTGGACGGGCTCGCGGCGTCCCGCGGCGCGTCGACGGGAGCGGACCCGTTGGCGGCCGGCGGCGCGATGCCGTCGCCCTCGGGAGCGGATGGAGGCGGGGGAAGCGCGGTGCCGATGGGAAGCGAGGCGGCGCGGAACCGCTCGAGCGACTCGCCCGCCCGGCGGCGCGGACCGTGCGGGATCGTGCTGCTGGCGGCCTCGAAGAACCGGAGCAGCCACGCCACCGTCTTCTTCAGCTCCGTGCGGTGGACGATCCGGTCGATCATGCCTTTCTGCAGCAGAAACTCGGCCCGCTGGAAACCCTCCGGCAGCTCCTGGTTGATCGTCTGCTTGATGACGCGCGGCCCGGCGAACCCGATCAGGGCCTTCGGCTCCGCCAGGATCACGTCCCCCACCGAGGCGAAGCTCGCGGTGACGCCCCCCGTGGTTGGGTGGGTCATGATCGAGATGTAGGGCACCCCGGCGTCCGAGAGCCGCGCGAGGAGCGCGTTCGTCTTGGCCATCTGCATGAGCGAGAGGATGCCCTCGAACATGCGGGCGCCTCCCGACGAGGACAGGATGATGAGTGGGCGGCGGGTCTCGATCGCGAGCAGGATGGACCGCGCGATCCGCTCCCCGGCCGCCGACGCGAGGCTTCCGCCGAGGTACGCGAAGTCCATGATCGCGAGCACACAGGGATTCCCCTCGATCCGCCCCTCGCCGCAGACCACGGCCTCGGAGAGCCCTGTCTCCTCGCGGGCCCGCTTGAGCCGGTCGCTATAGCGCTTCGAGTCCTTGAACTTGAGCGGATCGGTGGAGATGACCTCGGCGAACCGCTCGACGAAGGTGTCCTCGTCGACGAGGATGCCGATGTAGGCGCGCGCGGAGATCCGGAAGTGGTAGGAGCACTTGCTGCAGGTCCAAAGATTGCGCTCGAGCTCCTTGTGGTACAGGATCTCGCCGCAATCCTCGCACTTCGTCCATAGCCCGTCGGGAAGCTCCCGGCGGCGCTGTTGGGGTTTGAGCCCCTTCTTCGCCTTCCTGAGCCAGGTCATCGTTACCCTCCCCGGAGGCTCCGGAGCATCACGATAGCATCCTCCACAGGGTTCCGGTAATAGTTCTTTCGCATGGCAACGTCAATGAACCCGTTTCGATAATAGAACTTACGGGCTCTCTCGTTGGATCCGCGAACCTCCAGGGTGACGCGAGCCGCCGAGCGGTTCCGGGCCGCCGCGATCAGGTCGTCGAGGAGGAGCTGCCCCACGCCGATCCCCCGCGCCTCGGGATGCACGGCGAGGTTTCCGAGGTGGGCCTCATCGGCCACGAGCACCGCCAGGGAATACCCCAGAAGGCGCCCATCCCGCTCCGCCATTCGCGCGTACGTCCCCCCGCCGACCTGGAGCTCCGACCGGAACATCTCCCGGCTCCATGGATCGGTGAAGGAGAGCCGCTCGATCTCGAGCACCTCGTCGATCCGATCGACCGTGAGGGGCCCGACCCGGACCGACCACGCCGTCGCCGCGCTCATGACGCTGCGCTCATGACCCAGGCTTCCGGGCGTTCGGCTCGCGACCGTAGGCCGGGGCTGCGCCCGCGAGATCGGCAACCCGGCCCTCGGCGAGAAGCCGCGCGCCGATCTCCGCCACGCTGCCCGCGAGCGGCCGGAGCGGGAGGATCGCGATCCCCTCCTCCGCGGCCTCCTCGGCGAGCGAGCCCGCGAGCCTCGGCGTGGCGGCGACGATCGCGAGCCCACCCCGCGCGCGCCGCGCGAGGAGCGCCGGGATCAGATCCCCCTCCTCGATCGTCTCCGGACCCCAGGCCGGCGGCGCCTCCGCCCCGCGCTCCCAGAGCGCCGCGTCGACGCTCCCTCGCCCCGCCGGGATGGCGGTGACGATCCTCGATGCGTCCGCGCCATGCGCGCGCGCCATCGCCTCGTGCGCGGGCACGAGCACGATCGGCCGGCCGGTCCCGAGCGCGGCCCCTTTCGCCCAGGCGAGCCCGATCCGGAGCCCGGTGAAGGAGCCCGGCCCCTCGTTCACGGCCAGCGCGTCCATGTCCCCGAGCTTAAGGCCATGCGCCTCGAGGAGGCGCGCCGTAGCGGCGGAGAGCCCGCTCGAATGCCCTCCGGGCGGCAGGCCCTCGAGCGCGATCGCGCGTCCGTCCCGCGCTAGGGCGACCGAGCCGAG
Source organism: Candidatus Eiseniibacteriota bacterium (assembly GCA_016880395.1). Lineage (GTDB taxonomy): Bacteria > Eisenbacteria > RBG-16-71-46 > SZUA-252 > SZUA-252 > WS-9. The sequence goes on along the minus strand of JAEHDN010000224.1, from coordinate 17,226 downwards.
CGGCCCGGCCGTATCAATCCCGAGGATGCAGGGCATGCTGCCACCGGTCCCGGTCGAAGAGCCCATCGCGCGCAGCCTCCCTCCAGCGAGCGCCGCGGGGGCGGATGCGGAGCTCGCGCCCGGGCCCCTCGAGATAGCGCAGCTCCAGATCGAGTCGATCCGGCGGGAGATCCTCCCCCGCGCGATCGGCCCACTCGACGAGCACAACGCCACCCGGCTCGGCGAGGTCGTCGAGAGCGAGCCCGCGCAGCTCCTCCGGGGAGCGGAGGCGGTAGAGGTCCGCGTGGACGACCGGCGTCGATCCGGGATAGACCTCGACGAGCACGTAGGTCGGGCTCCGACCCCGCGATCCCGGCGCGAGCGATTCCAGCGCGCCCGAGACGAGCGTCGTCTTCCCCGAGCCCAGGTCCCCCACGAGCGCCACCCAGTCTCCCGAGCGGAGCAGCGTGCCGAGGTGGCGCCCGAACGCGCGCGTCTCCCCTTCGGTGCGGAGGAGGGATCGGAGCTCGACGTCCACGGTCAGCCCTTGGGCGTGAGCGTCGCCACGGGCAGGATCATCTCCTCGAGGGAGATGCCTCCGTGCTGGAAGCTCCCGCGGTACTTGCTCTCGTACTCGTGGAACTTGGTGGGATAGATGAAATAGAAGTCTTCCTTCGCGATGATGTACTGCTTGTGCGGCTGGTCCGCGGGAAGCCGGAAGCGGGCCGGATCCTTGATCGATACAGCCTGCTTCGGATCGCATCCCAGGTTCGTGCCGTACTTGAAGCGGAGGTTGGTGGAGGTCTCTCGGTTGCCGTAGACGAGGGCCGAGCGCCGGCTCAGCACGGCGCCGTGGTCGGAGGTCACCACCACCACCTGGTCCTGCCGCGCCATCCACTTGAGCGCCTCGAAGAGCGCGGAGTGCTGGAACCAGGATCCCATCACGGACCTAAACGCCGACTCGTCGGGGGCCAATTCTTGTAAGAGGTCCGACTCCGACCGGCCGTGCGTGAGCATGTCGAGGAAGTTGAAGACCATCGCGACGAGCGGGATGTTCTGGTAGGTGACGATGTTCCGTCGCACGTTCGCCGCCTCGTCGGCGTTGTAGATCTTCAGGTACTTGAGGCCCGATGGGAGCCGGATGCCGAGCCGCGCGAGCTGGAAATCGAGGAGCTGCCGCTCGTACCGGTTCTTGCTCCGATCGTCGGACGAGTTCTCCTGCCACAGGTCCAGGTGCTGCCGCTGGATGTCGTCCGGGAAGAGTCCCGAGAAGATCGCGTTTCGCGAGTAGGGCGTCGCGCTCGGCAGGATCGAGAGCTGGTGGTCGACCGTGATGTCGAAGAGCGGCCGGAGGAGCGGCTCGATCCTGAGCCACTGGTCGAGGCGCATGCAGTCGATGATGATGAGCATCACCCGACGTCCCTCACGCAGGTGGGGCGCCACCCAGCGCGACACGACGTCGGTCGAGAGCGGCGGTGAATCCTCGCCCGCCGCCCATCGCTCGTAGAATCGCTCGACGTGGTCTCCGAACTCGACGTTCAGCTCGCGCCGCTGGTCGCTCTGCGCTTGCTTCAACCCCGGATCGTCGACCCGGTCCAGCTCCACGTCCCACTGCGCGCTCCGGCCGTAGAGATCGATCCACCCTCGCCAGTCGATCGTGGCGGGAGCTTCCGCGCGGAGACGCGCCAGCTCGGCCACGTAGTCACGCGCGCGGCGGCTCTCCTGGAGCCGGTCGGACTCGAGGAGTCGCTTGAGCGCGAGGAAGATCTGCTGCGGGAGGACCGGCTTCAGCAGGAAATCGTCGATCCGCCGGCCAATCGCCTCGTCCATGAGCGACTCGGCCTCGTTCTTCGTGACGAGCACGACCGGGACCGTCGGGTCCTTCTCCTTGATCGCCTCGAGCGTCCGGAGGCCGTCCATCCCCGGCATGGACTCGTCGAGCAGCACGGCGTCGAACTTCTCGCGCGAGGCGCAGGCCACGGCGTCGTCCCCGTTCGAGACGGGGGTAACCAAGAAACCCTTCTCCTCGAGCAGGAGGATGTGGGGCTTCAGGAGATCGATCTCGTCGTCGGCCCAGAGGACCTTTCGAGGCGTCGCGTTCATCATACGGTCCGGGTGGTGGTGCCGGGATCGGAGGGAGGCGGGACGGGAAGGGCCACGGACACCGCGGTCCCGCGGCCGGGCACGCTCTCCACGATGGAGATGCGACCTCCATGATACTCGGCGACGACACGCCTCGCAAGCGCGAGCCCGAGCCCCCAGCCGCGGCGCTTGGTGGTGTAGCCGGGATCGAACGCGCGCCGCCGCTCTTCGGGCGCCATGCCGCGGCCGTTGTCGCGAACGATCAGCTCCACCAGCCGCTCCTCGCGTTTCCAGCGCACCGACACCTCGATCCAGCCGTCCGGCTTGTCGATCGCGTCCATCGCGTTCCGGAGCAGATTCTCCACCACCCACTCGAAGAGCTCGCGGTGAACGCGCACGCGCGGGACCGGCTCGTAGCGCTCCTCGATCCGGACCGACGCTCCGAGATGCGGGAGCCGCGTGCGGAAGTAGTCCACGGTCGGCGCCACGATCTCGACCAGGTCCCGGTCCTTGAGCACGGGGAGCGAGCCCACCTGGCCGAAGCGCATGGTCACTTTCTGCAGCCGCGCGAGATCTCGATCCATCTCGTCCAGGATCTCGCGGGTGCGCGCGGCGGTGAGCCGCTCCGGCGGGCTCTCCCGGAGGAGCGCCGTCCATCCCATCAGCGAGGAGAGCGGCGTCGCGAGCTGGTGCGCGGTCTCCTTCGCGAGCGCGGTCCAGAGCGAGCGCTGCTCGCCCGCCATGAGGCTGCGCAGCCCCGTGTAGCCGAAGAGGAGGAGGATCAGGATCACCACGAGCTCGAGATACGGGAGCCAGCGGAGCTCGCGCACCAGCCTCGGCTCCCCGTAGTGCACCTTCCCCAGCGCCCCCTTCGTGCCGACCTGGACGATGTCCACCGGCTGGTGGATGCGGTCCAGCCGGGTGACGATGCGCTGGATGCGCTCGACCTCGGGCGGGACTATACCCGTGGTCGCCGCGCGCTCGAGCACCGAGTCGGGAATGGCGTCGGGCGGGATGCCGATCTCCTTCCAGGCGCGCGGGATGTTGTTCGGATCGGTGAGGACGACCGGAAAGTCGATGCTCCGGACGACGTCGCGGAAGATGGGCCGAACGGAGGGATCCTCGACCGCCTGGAACGTGGCCACCGCGAAGAAGCGGGCGAGCACGTCGCAGCGCGCGCGGGTCTCGGCGTTGAGGCGCCGGATCATCGTGTTGGAATGCGCGACGAGCACGAGCATGAGCACGAGAACGGCGAGGAAGAACCAGATGCGATAGGAGAGGCGACGCGAGTAGGGAAGCCGGCGCGAGGGAAGCGCGTCCATCCCGTCCCCTACGAGGGGGTGATCTCGCGGACTCCGTCCAAGTACGGGACGAGCGCCTCGGGCACGCGTACCGTGCCCCGCTCGGTCTGGTGGGTCTCGAGGAGCGCGGCGAAGGTCCGCGGGAGCGCCACGCCCGACGCGTTCAGCGTGTGCACGTACTCCGGCTTGGCGCCGCGCTCCGGCCGGAACCGGATGCCGGTTCGCCGCGCCTGGAAGTCCTCGAAGTTGCTGCACGAGGAGACCTCGAGCCAGCGCCCTTCGCCTGGCGCCCAGGCCTCGAGGTCGTAGCACTTCGCCGCGGCGAAGCTCAGATCCCCGGCGGCGAGGAGGAGCACGCGGTAGGGCAGCCGGAGCGCGCGGAGCACCGATTCCGCGTCGGCGCGCAGTGTTTCCAACTCGTCGTACGAGGTCTCGGGCCGCACGAACTTCACCAGCTCCACCTTGTCGAACTGGTGCACGCGGAGCATGCCGCGGGTGTCGCGCCCCGCGGCGCCCGATTCCTTCCGGTAGCTCGCGCAGTAGGCGGTGTGGTAGAGCGGCAGCCGATCTCCCTCGAGGATCTCGTCCCGGTAGATGTTCGTCACCGGCACCTCGGCCGTCGGGTTGAGGAAGAGGTCCTCTCCTTCGAGCCGGTACATATCCTCCTCCATCTTGGGGATCTGCCCCGTCCCGAAGAGGCAGTCGCGCCGGATGAGATGCGGCGGGGAGACTTCCACGTAGCCGTGCTCCCGCGTGTGGAGGTCGAGCATGAACTGGATGAGCGCCCGCTCGAGGCGGGCCCCCTTCCCCGTGAAGAGGAGGAAGCCGCTGCCAGCGATCTTGGCCGCGCGCGCGAAGTCGAGGAGGCCGAGCGATTCGGCCAGCTCCCAGTGGGGCTTCGGCTGGAAGCCGAACGCCGGCGGATCTCCCCAGCTCGCGACGACCTGGTTTCCCGAGGCGTCCCCGGCGCGAGGGGCCGACGCGTGCGGCACGTTGGGGATCCAGACGAGGATCGATTCGATCGCCAGGTCCAGGTCCGCCAGCGTGGCATCGAGCGCCTTGATGTCGTCACCGACCCGCTTCATGGCGGTGACGGCCTCGGCCGCGTCCTCGCCCGAGCGCTTGCGCTTGCCGATCTCCTCGGAGGCGCGGTTCCTCTCCGCCTTCAGACCCTCGGCCTTGACGAGCAGCGCGCGGCGCTCCTCGTCGAGTCGGAGGAGTCGCTCGAGGTCGGCGGGGCATTTCTTCCACGCGACCGCCTCCCGCACGCGGTCGGTCTCGGCGCGGATCCGCTTGAGGTCGAGCATGCGCTAGCGGTCGGCCGCCGCGGCGGCGAGGATGCGGCGGGCTCCCTCGAGCAGGAGGCGGTGTGCGAGGCGGGCTCCGATCTGCTCCTCGTCCCCCGACTCCCCTTCCTCGGCGTCCCGCACGTGCCGCTTGCCGGTCGGATCCGCGACGGCGCCGTCGAGGCGGATCGTCGCGCCGTCGAACGAAGCGAGCCCGCCGACCGCCGTGCCCGGCTCCGCGTGGAGCTCGCGGAGGAAGGCGCGCTCGCACTCCACCTCGGAGCGCGCGATCGAATGGTCGAGGTGCTTGAAGAGCCTGAGCCGCTCCCGGTCGCCGCTCCGCGTGAGCACCGCGCAGGCCCCCTGCCCCGGAGCGGGGAGGATCATCTCGGTCGTGAAGATCTCGTTCACGCGGTCCTGATAGCCGAGGTGCTCCACGGCGGAGGCGGACACCACGATTCCGTCGACGCCACCGGCGTCGAGGATCCGGATCCGGTCGTCCAGGCTGCCCGGCACGTCGAGGAGCTGGAAGTCCTCGCGGTAGCGGAGGAGCTGGGCCCTGCGGATCGCGGTGTGCGCGCTCAGCTCGGCCCCGTCCTGGAGCTCGTCCAGGATCGTCTCGTCGCGCGCGATGAGCACGTCGAACGGCGTGAAGCGCTCCGTCACCGCGGCGATCGTGATGGCGGGATCGAGGTCGGGCGAGATGTCCTTCACGCTCAGCACGGCCGCGTCGACGTCCCCCGCCTTGAGCGCGCGCTCGAGCCAGGCTCCGGGCCACCCGACCACGTCCCCCGCGCGGTCGATCTCCTCCGCGACGGGCGTGAATGCCACGGCCGCGGAGCCGAGATGCGGACGCACCAGCTCGGCCATGCGCTCGCCGAGGCAGCGGCCGAGCCGGCTGGGACGGACGCCGAGACGGAGGGAGGCGGCGTGGCTCATGAGGTGGCCGACGCTAGCACAGTGTCGCGGGGGCGGTCCAGAACGGGCCGCGCTACGCCTGCCGCAGCGAGTCGACGATCGGCATCGTCGCGGCCCGGCGCGCGGGAAGGTAGCCGCCCAGGAGCCCCATGAACGCCGAGAAGAGGAGCCCCGCGAGGAGCATCCCCGGCGTGACCTGGAACCGGAACGCAAGCTCGGAGAACGTGGCGAAGTTCATGGTCCCGGTCGTGAAGGTCCGCACCGGCAGCGCGAGCAGGCACCCGAGCGCTCCGCCGGTCAGGGCGAGGAGCACCGACTCGATCAGGAAGGAGGTGAGGATCGCGCCACGCGAGAAACCGATCGCGCGGAGCGTGCCGATCTCGCGCGTGCGGTTTCCGACGGCGGCGTACATGGTGTTGAGCGCACCGAAGATCGCACCCAGGGACATGATCGACGTGACGAAGAGTCCGAGCATGCGGAGCATGGAGGCCAACTCTCCCGATTGGTCAGCGTAGAAGCGGTCCTCGCGCTCGATCTCGACGTTCATGCGCGGATCGGACTCGAGCCGCTTCTTGAGCGGGTCGAGATAGCCCGGCTCGGCGAGACGGAGCGTCAGGCTCTGGTACACGGGGCGGTCGAAGACAGGCATGAAGAGCTCGACGTCTCCCCAGATCTCGGAGTCGTAGGTGCTCCCGTGTGCGTCGAACACCCCCACCACGGTCCACTCGCGTCCGGCCAGCCGGAGCCGGTCGCCGACGCCGCAGTCCTGGAATCGCTCGGCCACCATCCGGCCCACCATGATCTCGTCGAATCCGGGCCGGAACTGGCGCCCCTCCACGAGGTGGACCTTGGGGCGGAGCGCGAGGGACTTCGAACCGACACCGCGAACGACCACGTTCGTCGTCGTGCCCGACTTGCGAGGCAGGTTCCAGACCACCATCAGCTCCGAGGCCGCCAGCGGCGTCCCGTCCGGGGCGCGCGCGATCTCCCCCTGGCTCGTGATGGCCGAGGCCACGTCCCGCGTGAGGATGCTCATCAGCTCGCTGGTCGAGCCCTTGCGGATCACGATCGCGTTCTCCGCGACGCCGGTCGTCGTGAGAGCGGCCTGGAATCCTCCCGCGAGGGCGAGCGTGAAGATGAACACCCAGGCGACGAGCGCGATGCCGAGCGCCGTCAGCGCGGTGCTGACACGCCGGGCGGCGAGGTTGCGGAGATTGTAGGCGAGCGGGATGCGGCCCATCAGGCGACCTTCCGGAGCGAGGACGCGATCGGGAGGCGTGCCGCGCCGATCGCGGGAGCGAGCCCGCTCAGGAGTCCCATCATCAGGGCGAGCAGGAGCCCGAGCCCGACCGTCTCCGGGAGCACGCGGAAGTTCGGGAACATGCCGCCGGCGGTGAAGTTCACCTTGCGGAAGATCCCGAACGCGAGGCCGCACCCGATCACCCCGCCGGCTATGGAGAGAAGCATCGCCTCCGTGGCCACGAGCCGGAGCACGAGGCCGTCCGAAAAGCCCAGGGTCTTCAGCACGGCGATCTCGGTGGTCCGCTCGCGCGCGGCCATCATCATCGTGTTCACCGTGACGAGGAGGATCGCGAAGATGATCGCCGAGCCCAGGATGGAGAGAAGGAAGCTCACGTTCCCGATCATCTGGATGAAGCCGGCCTGGAACGCCTTCTCGGTCTCCGTCTTGGTCGGCTGCGGGCTGTTCTCGTAGATCGCGTCCACCGCCGCGCTCACGCGCGGCGCGTCGGAGGGGCTCGACACCTTGAGCCAGTAGATGCCGACCAGATTCTTGCGGCCCTCGGGCATCGCCTCGTTCACGAGCTCCCAGTGGAAGAAGATCGCGTCCTCGTTGGCGTCCGGGGTGGAGGCGCGGTAGATGCCGCGCAGCGTGAGCGGCCATTCGCCCGGGTAGATCGTGCCCGTGATCGGGATCACGTCCCCCATCCTCCACCCGTACTTGTCCACCAGGGCCTGCCCCGCGATGCAGGCGGTCCGCTCCCGCAGGAACACCTCGCGCTCGGCCGGACCGAGGACGATCTCGGGATAGAGGTCGAACAGCGTGGGCGCATCGACAGCGAACTGCGTGAACTGGTTCTTCTTCTCCTGGTAGTAGCCGCCGAACCAGTTCCCGTAGCCCACCTGGACCACGCCCGGGACCTGGGCCAGCCGGTCGCGGTACGCGAGCGGAAGCGGGAAGACGAGCGACGCGGCGTGGCGCACCACCAGGCGGGTGTCGTCCGAGGCGCGGAGGCCGGCGTCCAGCGAGGTCATGACCGTTCGGAGCGTGCAGAAGAGGAAGAGCGCGACGGCGATCGAGGACACGGTGAGGAACGTGCGCCGCTTGCTGTGCCAGAGGTGCGAGAGGACGTAGCCGAGGTGCTTCACGACCGGAGAACGCCCTTGTCCAGGTAGAGGATCTTGTGCGCGCGCTCCGCCGCGTGCGGATCGTGCGTCACCATGAGGATCGTCTTCTTGAGCTCCTGGTTCAGGCGCTGGAGGAGAACGAGGATCTCCTCCGCGTTCTTCGAGTCGAGATCCCCCGTGGGCTCGTCCGCGACGAGGAGCGTCGGATCCGCCACCACGGCCCGCGCGATCGCGACCCGCTGCTCCTCCCCTCCCGAGAGCTGCCGGGGGTAGTGCCCCTCGCGCCCTTCGAGCCCCACCAGGCCGAGCGCCAGCTCGACCCGCTTCCTTCGCTCCGCGGCGCCGAGTCTCGTCAGGAGGAGCGGGAGCTCGACGTTGCGAAACGCGGTCAGGACGGGAATGAGGTTGTAGAGCTGGAAGATGAATCCCACGTGCCGCGCGCGCCACGCCGCGAGCCGGGAGGGGCTGAGGGTGCCGAGCGACTCTCCGGCCACCCGGATCTCCCCCTTCGTCGGGTGGTCGATGCCCCCGATCAGATTGAGGAGGGTCGACTTGCCCGACCCGCTCGGTCCCATGAGCGCGAGGAACTCCCCGGGCGCCACGTCGAGCTCGATGCCCGCGAGCACCGGGACGACGAATGCGTCTCGGCGGTACTCCTTGTGGACATCGCGCAGCGAGATGAGATACGCGTCCCCGTTCCCCCGTCCGTCGGTCATCGTGGCGCTCCTTGGCTCGGTTCGCATCCGGTCATCGCACCCGCACGCGGGCCTTGTCGGCGAGATCCTGCGGCCCCTCGATCACGACCAGCTCGCCCGCAGCGAGCCCGCTCCCGATCATCACGCGATCGGGGCCGAGCGGCCTCGGCGCCACCCCGCGCGCCATCGCACGCCCCCCATCCACCACGTACACCACCGCTCGCCCCTCGCGCTCGCGGACCGCGGACGCGGGCACCGATACTGCGGTAGCCGTGGACGCGCCTCCCCCTTGGGTCGGCGTCTCCGGATCGGCGAGGAAGGACACCTTGGCGCCCATCTCCGGCAGGACGCGCGCGTCGAGGGAGTCGAATGCGACCTTCACCTGCACGGTTGCCTTCTGGCGGTCGGCGGTGGGCACGATCTGGCGGGCATGGCCCGGATAGCGGTCGGTGGGATAGGCATCGAGCGCGATGTCGGCCCGCATCCCCTCGTGCACTCGGGCGACGTAGCCCTCGTTCACGTCCACCTCGACCTCGAGGGTCGCCAGGTTGGCCATGGTCACGATGGCGCCGCGGGTGAGCCCGCCGCTCGAGGGGATCGGGCTGACGATCTCGCCGACCTCGGCCTCCTTGCGCAGGACGGCGCCCGCGAAGGGGGCCCGGATGAAGGTCTTCTCGTAATCGAGCCGCGCCGCGTGGAGCCGGGAGCGCGCGCTCTCGACCTCGGCCGAGGCGCTCGTCACCCGCGCGCGCGCCACGGCGTCCTGCGCGTCCACGGCGTCGAACTCGGCCTGGCTCACGAGGGCGCGCCCGAGCAGCTCCTTCGTCCGCGCGAGGCGGAGCGAGATCTCGCGGGCGCTCGCGTTCGCCTCCGCTTCGGCCGCGACCGCCGCGTGGAGGGCAGCCGATGCCGCCGCAACGGCGGCGGCCTGGTCCTGGTTCCGGAGCACTCCGAGGACCTGCCCCTTGGCGACGCGGCTCCCCTCGCTCACGGAGAGGGTTTCGAGCCGCCCGGCGACCTCGGTGGAGACCGAAGCGCGCTGGCGCGCGACGACGTACCCGCTCGCGGTGAGGACCTCCGACGAGACCGAGCCCGGCGCTCCACCCACCGGCTCCGCGCGGGCCACGCGGACCTCCGCGGGCTTCCCGCGCACCACCCCGAGCGTGACCGCGAGCGCTGCGGCCACGACGACGACCGCGGCGAGCGCGATCGCGAGCGGCTTCCGGTTCGATGTCGGCGGCGGCGCGTCCCGATCGATGGTGAGGCCGCTCAGGTCCGCCGAGCCCGTCCGTGTCACACGTCGATGCCCTTCTCCGCCCGGATCTCCCGCACCGCCTCGACCATCACCTCGAGCTTTGCGAACGCCTCGTCGACGGTGCGCGTCTTCAGGCCGCAGTCCGGATCGACGTAGATCTGCTCGGGACGGAGCACCTCGAGGCCCCTGCGGAGACCTTCCTTGATCTCCTCCTTGGTCTCGATCCGGTGCGAGTGGACGTCGAGCACCCCGTAGCCGATCTCCTTCGTGAACGGATGCACGCGGAAGCGCTCCAGGAGATCGTAGCGGCTGTTGGCCATCTCGAGATCGATCTGATCCACGGGTAGGTCGAGCAGCGCGGGATAGATGACGTCGAAGTCGCCGTAACAGATGTGCGTGATCGTCTTGGCCTTGAGCCCCTGCGCGGCGCGCGCGAGCGCCTTCACCGCAAGCGGGAGCTCCTCGGGGCGCACGGAAACGGCCGGCTCGTCGATCTGGATGAACTTGGCGCCGGCTTCCTGAAGCGCGAGCGCCTCCTCGTTGATCGCCTCGGCGAGATCCATGGCCATGGCCTCGCGGGACGGATAGTGCTCGTTGAACGACCAGTCCATCATCGTGTAGGGGCCGGTGAGCATTCCCTTCACCGGGCGCGAGGTCTGCGCCTGCGCGAACTTCCACCAGTCCACCGTGAGCGGCTTCTTCCTGCGGATCGGGCCCACCGCGATCGGCTTGCGGTAGTACCGGTTGCCATACGAGCGAACGGGATTCGAGATGGCGAAGCCCGGCATCCGCTCGGCGAAGTAGGTGGTCATGTCGCCGCGGTAGAGCTCGCCGTCCACCACGATGTCGAGGCCGATCCGCTCCTGCCGCCGGATCACCTCGATCGTCTCCTCACGCTCCATCGCCTCCAGGGCCTCCGCCGACAGCTCGCCGCGCGCATGCTGGCTGCGCGCCTTCTCGAGGCGGGGGGGCTTGGGGAAGCTGCCGACCGTCGTCGTCCAAAGACCGCGGGCCATCGTCATCCTCCGTTCCGCGAGGCGATGCGCGCCGCCTCGACGAGTCGGGCCACCTTGGCCTCCGCACGATCCGCGGGGAGGTATTCGAGGCTGGCCGTGGTGCTGAGCTGGAATTCCAGATCGGGCCGCGCCGCGCGCGCGCGGGCGACCTCGCGGGCGACGTCGGCCGCATCCTCGAGGCGGGTGTTGCGCGCCTCGATCAAGCCGAGCGCCACGGCGCGCCCCTCGGGCACGCGAGGCAGGAGGTCCCAACCGGCCGGCGCCTCGCGCAGATCGAGCCCGATCACCGACCAGGAGAGATCGCGGAGCGTGTCGAACACCGCCGTGGGCGCGCCGAACGGCACGTGGAGCACGGTGCGGGCCTTGCGCCCCGCGAGGAGCGGCTCGAGCGCGGCCCGGATGAGAGGCGCCTCGTCGCTCTTGGCCTTGCCGATCCACGGCTCCTCGAAGTGGATCCAGCGCGCTCCCGCCTCCTCGAGGGCCGTGGCCTCGCGGCCGAGCGCCGCGCCGAGATCGGCCAGCGCTTCCTTCGCGCCGCCGTAGTGCCGGTCGCGCGAGAAGCGATAGAGCGAGTAGGGGCCCGGGAGGAACGCCTTCACCGGACGCTCCGACATCGACTGGGCCGCGCGGAAGTCCTCGACGGTGGCGGGGCGCTGCCATTCGATCCGGCTCGTGATGGCCGGCTGGCGGTAGTACGTATTGGTGTCGAGGTAGCGGATCAGCCCCTCGATAGCGAAGCCGCCGAGCGCGCGCGCGACGTAGGTCTGGGCGTCGTCCCACGCCGCCGACCCGTCCACCGGGATGTCGACGCCGGCCCGCTCCTGGATGCGGAGGATCCTCCGCGTGGTCTCGCGCACCGCCTCCTCGACATCCCGGTCGGTGGCCTTGCCCTGGTCGCGGCGGTTCCTGGTCACCCTCAGATTCATTTCGCCCGCCTCGGTCGGCAGCTTGGGATAGCTGCCGGCGAGCGTCGTCTCGATCTTCACGCGCCCTCCTCGATTGTGCGATTCACGGTGGGAAGCAGGGGATTGTAATACAGGAGGAGCGTCGCTGGGTGGACGGATTCAATGCGGCCCCGCAACTCCTTTCGGCGTGAGCGGCGCTCGTCATGTCCCAGCGTGGCAGACAAGTTGCTCGGTAACCCTGCCTTTGCGCGCCGCTACCGGCGCCGACCAGAACCGGGCGGCTCTGCGCCGCTCGCCACGTCAAGGAGGATTGGGCCATGAGGGGTGCCACGATCGTTCCGCTCCTGTGCGGGTTGACCCTGACCGTCGCCATGGGCGTCGGAATGACCACTGGATGCGCCAAGCGGGAAACCACGGAGATGACCCAGCAGCGCACCGAGATGACTCAGAACCATCAAGCCTGGAACTCAGATCTCCAGACCTGGGAGACGGCCGATTCGCAGCTCAGGGCGGTCATGACGGCTCCCCCCGCGACCGGTGCGCATCCGGATACAACGGGGATGTCGGGTCGTCTCGCGCGCCTCGAGGCGCACGAGCAGGCGCTCATGCAATTCCGGCAGGCGATGTCGGATCTCGACGCCAAGCTTCAGAACTATCAGGCGAGCGACCACGCCGCGCTCTGGGCGGAGCACGAGCGGCTGAAGGCCGAGTACGACCGGCTTCGTGCGGAGCACGAGCAGCTGGCCGCGGAGATGGGGGCCACGACCGACACCACCGTGTCGCGGTACTAGGACCGATGCGGAGCGGGGCCAGCCGTTCCCCGCGGAGTGTGACGCGGCCGGAGTCCGAGAGGCGGGCTCCGCCGCGACCGTCTCCTCCGCGTGCGCGGCGCTAGGCGTCCGCTCCCGCACACGCGGCGCAGGGGCAGATCCGCCTCAAGTAGTCGAAGCCGTAGATGCCGGTCGTGTGGCCGTCGCTCCAGTCGAAGTGGAGCGCGTAGTTCCCGATCGGGCGGGCGGCCGCGATCGCGACGTCGGGGCGGACGTGCCCTTCGGCCACGAGTCTCGCGCCCGTCGTCTCGCTCACGCACTGGGCGCACGGGCAGCGACCCCTGAGCGCGCGCGCGAGGTAGACGCTCTCGTGTCCGTCCGCCCAGCGGATGGTCAGCCGCTCGCCTCCCTTCTTGCGGATCTCGACGGGAGTCGTCGCGTCGGGCGAGAGCACGGTCACGTCACTCCTCCACGATCGTGAGCGCAATGTGCTTGAAGGCCTGGATGCTCACCTGCTGCGCCAGCCGCCCCGTGATCGCGCCGAATGCGGCGCCCGACGGCGACTCCGGCTCGGCGAGGATCACGGGACGTCCATCGTCCGAGTAGCGGCGAATCGCGGCGTCGAGCGGGATCTCGCCCAGGAACGGAACGCCGAGCGAGGTGGCCGCGTCGCGCGCGCCACCGTGACCGAAGAGGTCGTCGCGGCCGCCACAGTGCGGGCAGACGTAGGTGCTCATGTTCTCCACGATGCCGAGCACCGGAACCTTGGTCTGCTGGAACATGCGGAGCGTCTTCATGGAGATCTGGAGCCCGACGTCCTGGGGCGTGGAGACGATCACCGCGCCCGTGACGGGCACGGTCTGGACGAGTGTCAGGTGCACGTCGCCGGTGCCGGGCGGCAGGTCCACGATGAGATAGTCCAGCTCCCCCCAGTTCACGCCGAGCAGGCTCTGCTGGAGCGCCTTGTGCGCCATGGGCCCGCGCCAGATGAGCGGCTGATCGCCCGGGGTCAGGTACCCCATCGACATGAGCTTCACCCCGTAGGCCTCGCCCGGCTCGATCCCGTGCTCCCTCGGCTCGGCCGGCCGTCCTGCGCGCATGAGGATCGGGATGCTGGGGCCGTAGATGTCGGCGTCGAGGAGTCCGACGCGCGCGCCGGTGCGCGCGAGGCCGACGGCGATGTTGGCGGCCACGGTCGACTTGCCGACGCCCCCCTTCCCACTTCCCACCGCGACGATGTTCCGCACGGTCTTGAGGGCGGAGGTGTCCGGAGCCTGGGGACGGCGGACCTCGGCGGTCATGGTCACGCGGACATCCCGGACCCCGGGCACGCCCTGGAGGACCGCCTGCCGCGACTGCTCGCGCAGGCGATCCTTCACCGGGCAGGCCGGGGTCGTGAGGTTCACGTCGAAGGAGACGACGTCCCCTTCGATCACGAGGTTGCGGATGAAGCCGAGGCTCACGATGTCGCGGTGGAGGTCGGGGTCCATCACGCTCCGAAGCGCATCCAAGACTTGGGGTTCGCGGATCGTGACTGCGCTCAAGAGCACCTCCTGACGCGTGGGATCATCCCTGGGGCCGAGTCGCGAATCATAACAAAGGGAGCGGCGGGGCTCGCGGGCGCAATTCCGGCCGGACGGGCCCTACCCGCTTCGACGCCTTCCAGCGCGGGGCGGTGCGGCCGGCCCGGTGGCGCGAGGCCCGAACTTCTGATATCGTCGCGGCCTAACACGTCCCGGCACCACGGCATCCGGCGCTCGGACCGAGCTTCGGACATGGAGGATGCATGCCCGTTTCCAACGATGAGCTGAGAGGCCTCTACTACTATGCCAACCTCGTGCGGCAGGTGGACGAGCGCTGCCGACGGCTGTTCAAGCAGGGACGCTTCCACGGCACCTATTTCAGCGCGGTCGGCCAGGAGGCCACCGTGGTCGGACCCTGCTACGGCCTTCGCCCCGACGACGTGATCGGCATCCAGCACCGCGAGATCGGCGCCGTGATCACGAAGGGGATGCCGATCCGCTACCTCATGGCGCAGCTCTTCGCGCGCCAGGACAGCCCCGACAAGGGCAAGTCGCACCCGTGCCACTACGGGTGGAAGCCGGCCGGGATCATCACGCCGGCGTCGACGATCGCGGCCCAGACCGTGATCGTGACCGGATGCGCGCTCGCCTGGAAGATCCAGAAGAAGGACAACGTCACCATCGCGTTCGTGGGCGAGGGAGCCACCTCGAACGGCGTCTGGCACGAGGCGCTCAACTTCGCCGGCGTCCACAAGCTCGCGTGCGTGTTCGTGGTGCAGGACAACCTCTGGGCCGAGTCGGTCCCCAAGCGCCTCGGCGTGCCGGTCGACAATCTGTCCGAGCGAGCGCGCGCCTACGGTTTCCCCGGCGTGACGATCGACGGGAACGACATGATCCAGACCTACGAGACGTCGCAGGAGGCCATCCGCCGCGCGCGGCGCGGGGACGGCCCCACGCTGATCGAGATGAAGACCTACCGGTGGTACGGCCACTCGGAGATCGACCCGGCCAACTACCGGACCCAGGAGGAGCTGGAAGCTTGGAAGAAGAAGGACCCGGTTCCGCGGTTCGAGCGGGTCCTAATGGAGCGCGGCATCATCGACGAGGCGTACAAGCAGTCGACGCTCCAGAAGATCGAGCGGGAGATCGAGGAGGCCATCGAGTTCGCGGAGAAGAGCCCGCACCCGGATCCGTCCTCGCTCATGGAAGACGTCTACGCCCCGCTCGCGTAGCCTGTCCGGCAAGGCCCCGCGCGAGTCGCGGGTCGACATGGTGCAGCTCGTCCTCCCGAACGACGCGAACACGCTCGGGAACGTGCTGGGCGGGATGGTCCTCCACTGGATCGATCTCGCGGCCGCGGTGGTGGCCCATCGGCACTGCCGGTCGGAAGCCGTGACGGCCTCCATCGACCAGGTCTCGTTCCTGGCTCCGATCCGGGTCGGGCAGCTGGCCGTGATCACGGGGCGGATGACCTACGCCGGCCGGACCTCGATGGAGATCCGGGTCGACGTGCAGAGCGAGGACCTGTTGAGCGGGGAGCGTCGGCAGACGAGCACCGCCTACCTCACGTTCGTCGCGATCGACGCGAAGGGCAGGCCGAGGCCAGTGCCGCCGCTGCTCCTCGAAACCGAGGATGAGCACCGCGAGGCCCGCGACGCCGAGAAGCGCCGCGCGGCTCGCCTGAGTGAACGCGACCGAACCACGCCGAAAGGGGAGAGATCGCCTCGATGAAGACCATGGAACCCACGACGGCCCCCCCGGCGGCCGCGCCCGACGTGAAGACGATGACGCTGATCGAGGCCATCACCCAGGGCCTCCACGAGGAGATGGAGCGCGACGAGCGCATCTTCCTCATCGGAGAGGACATTGCGAGCTACGGAGGCGTGTTCAAGGCGACGCGCGGGCTCTACGAGAAGTTCGGCCCCCTGCGCGTCATCGACAGCCCGATCTCCGAGAACTTCCTGGTCCAGGGCATGGTGGGAGCGGCCATCGTCGGCCTGATCCCCTCCCCCGAGATCCAGTTCGACGACTTCATCTCCCTCGCGGTGGACGGCATCGTGGAGCACGCGGCCAAGATGCGCTACCGCTCCGGCGGGATGTTCACCTGCCCGATGGTGATCCGCTGCTGCTGCGGCGCCGCCGTCGGCGGCGGCCTCTTCCACTCGCAGTTCAACGCCTCGTGGTTCATGCACGCGCCGGGGCTCGTGGTCGTCGCGCCGTCGAATCCGTATGACGCGAAGGGGCTCCTCAAGTCCGCCTTTCGCGGCCAGAACCCGGTCCTCTACTACGAGCACAAGCGGCTCTACCGGACGGTGAAGGGCCCAGTGCCGCAGCACGACTACACGGTGCCGCTCGGCAAGGCGTCCGTCGTGCGCGAGGGAAGCCACGTCACCGTGGTCTCCTACGCGCTCATGCTCCAGCGCTCGCTCGAAGCGGCGGAGAAGCTCGCGGCGGAAGGGATCGAGGTCGAGGTGATCGACCTCCGGACGCTCGCCCCCTACGACAAGGAGACGATCCTCGCGTCGGTGGAGAAGACGGCGCGCGCCGTCGTGGTCTACGAGAGCTCGCGCACGATGGGCGTGGGTGCCGAGATCGGCGCCATGATCGCCGAGGATGGATTCAGCTTCCTCGACGCGCCCGTCCGCCGCGTCTCGCCGCCCGACGCGCCGCAGGAGCCGTTCGCTCCGGTGCTCGCCGACCAATATCTGCCCGATGCCAACCGGATCGCCCAGGCGATCCGCGACACGGTCGCGTACTAGGCGGGCCGCGGGCCCGCACGGGAGGAAGGGATGCCGGTCACGATCGTAGTGCCCCAGCTCGGTGAGAGCGTGGTCGAGGGCACGATTGGGAAGTGGCTGAAGAAGGTCGGGGATCCGATCGCGAAGGACGAGCCGATCGTCGAGATCATCACCGACAAGATCAACATCGAGCTGCCGGCCCCCTCGGCCGGCACGCTCGGGCAGATCGTTGTGCCCGAGGGGGCCGTGGCCCAGGTCGGCGATCCGCTCGGCCAGATCCTCGCACCGGGCGAGTCGGCCTCGGCCGCTCCTGCGCCCACCGCGGCGCAGGCGTCCGCCGGCGGCGCGCAAGCACCTCAGGCCGCGCCATCCCCCGCGCCCAAGCTCGGAG
>JAEHDN010000223.1 GCA_016880395.1 Candidatus Eiseniibacteriota bacterium | reverse complement strand
TCACTTCGGCTTCCAGGGCTCGATGGCCCGCTGGCGCATCAGGGCGTCCGCGAGGGTGAGACACACCATGGCCTCGGCAACAGGCACGACGCGCGGGCAGAGGCAGGGGTCGTGGCGGCCGCGCACCTCGAGATCGCGCTCCTGCCCGGCCGTGTCCACCGTCTTCTGGGCCACCGCGATGGAGGAGGGCGGCTTGACCGCGATGCGCACGACGATCGGCTCGCCGGTCGAGATGCCGCCCAGGATCCCGCCCGCGCGGTTCGAGGCGAAGCCGCCTCCCGCGACCATGGCGTCGTTCATCGCGGAGCCGCGCATCCGAGCCGCCGCGAAGCCCTCGCCGACCTCGAAGCCCTTCACCGCGCCGATCGACATGAGACCCCAGGCGAGCGACGCGTCGAGCTTGTCCATCACCGGATCGCCGAGGCCCACCGGGACGCCGGTGGCCCAGACCTCGACCACGCCGCCCAGGGAATCGCCGGCCTCGCGCGCTTCCAGGATCACGCGCTCCATCTCCGCGGCCGCCTTGGCGTCGGGGCAGCGCACGGGGTTCTGCTCTGCGATCTCGACCTGCCGCTCGCGGGCGATCACGTCGCCCACCTGGGCCGTGAACGCCTGCACGCGGCAGCCCTCGCGCTCGAGCATCCGGCGCGCGACCGCGCCCGCGGCCACGCGGCCCACCGTTTCGCGCCCCGAGGATCGTCCGCTCCCTCGGTAATCGCGCACGCCGTACTTCTTCCAGTACGTGTAGTCGGCATGGCCGGGGCGGAATACGTCCTTGAGCGCGGCGTAGTCCTGGGGGCGCGCGTCCTCGCTCCGCACGACCATGGCGATCGGCGCACCCGTCGTCACGCCCTCGAACACGCCGGACAGTACCTCGACCTTGTCCGCCTCGCTGCGCTGCGTTGTCACGGCGCTCTGGCCGGGGCGGCGGCGGTCGAGGTCCCGCTGGATCAGCGCGGCATCCAGCTCCAAGCCTGGCGGGCAGCCGTCCAGGATGACCCCGACAGCGGGGCCGTGGCTCTCGCCGAAGGTCGTGATGGTGAGGAGCCGGCCGAAGGTGTTGCTCACCGCGTCCGCTTCCCGTCCTTCTTGGAGTCGCGGAGCTTCGAGCCCTTGGCGATCGCCTTGTCCACGGCGACGTACGAGCGCTCGCGCCAGGCCTGCTGGCGGATCGCCATCTGCTCGAGGTTCCAGAGCCAGGTGGGCCGGAGGTGCTTCCGTCCTTCGGGCACCACGTCCTTGACCCGGAGCCACACGAAGAGGCCCTCGCCTTGCGTATCGAAGAAGAGATCCTCGTCGATAAGACCACGGTTCACCATGCCGGCGACCATCTCCCAGTAGGACGTGACCATGCGGAACCAGCGGTCGCCGTCCTCGCCGGACAGGTAATGGACCTCCTCCCAGGAGGTCGGCTTGAATTCGTGCATGACGTAGGTGCGGGCTCGGCGCATCTCGGGATCGCGCCTCAACTCGAAGAGCCGGAGC
Organism: Candidatus Eiseniibacteriota bacterium; assembly: GCA_016880395.1. Taxonomy (GTDB): domain Bacteria; phylum Eisenbacteria; class RBG-16-71-46; order SZUA-252; family SZUA-252; genus WS-9. The sequence goes on along the minus strand of JAEHDN010000223.1, from coordinate 8,575 downwards.
ATCAGCTCGGCCTGCTCAACGCTGGACTTGGACATTCGATGACCTCCGGGGATGACGTTCGGGTCGGCGCGCGCCCATTCTCGCCTCGCCCTTCACCGTTGTCAAACCGCCTTCCCCCGCGTAGGCTCCGGTGGATGAAGTACATCGTGCACACGGACGGCGCGGCCCGCGGAAATCCGGGCCCATCGGCGATCGGGGTGGTCATCCAGGACGACACCGGCCGCACCATCTACGAGATGAGCCGCACCCTCGGCATCCACACCAACAACGAGGCCGAGTATCTGGCCGTCATCGCGGCGCTCCAGTACCTGAAGGAATGCCGCGCGGGCGAGGCCGATTTCTACCTGGACAGCGAGCTGGTGGTGAAGCAGCTCCTCGGCCAGTACCGCGTGAAGGAACCGCGCCTCCAGGCGCTCCACGGCCAGGCGACCATGCTCCTGAACGCGGTCAGGAAACACGCGATCCGCCACGTTCCGCGCGCGAAGAACGCGCGCGCGGACGAGCTGGCGAACGAGGCCCTCGACGCCGAGGGCAGGGCGTCGCCGGGCGTCTAGCCGACGTGACCCGTCTCCACGCGCCCTCGCTCGCCGGCCCTGCGCTCGCCGCGGCCGTCGCGGGGCTCGTATTCGCGTTCGGCTGCTCGAGCCGAGCCGATCGTGCCCGCACGGCCATCCAGGCCCAGATCGACAAGAACCTGAAGGCCCGGGCCGAGCGGGATTCCGCGACCTTCTGGTCCATCTTCACGCCCGACTACCGCTACCGCGCCTACGACGGCCAGGTCGTCACCCGCGAGGACGCGGAGCGCGGCTTCCTGCAGAGCCTCGAGGGCGAGCTCGAAGTGCGCCCCGAGACGAAGATCACGATCGACAGCCTCGAGGTCCACGGCGACACCGCGATCGTCTACACGCGCCAGCACTACGCGAGGTCGCAGCGCGCGGCCGACTCGAGCGTCCAGGATCTGGTCACGAACGTGGCGCACCGCGAGCGCTGGGTGAGGACGCCGGACGGCTGGAGGGTGCAGTACCTCGAGGAGGTGGGCGAGGGGCCGTTCTTCCTCGACGGGCAGGAGGTGCGCGTCGACTCCGCCGGACGGCGGTTCCTCCGCCTGTTCTGGGACCATGGCATCGGCGGGCTGGAGAGGTCGTACTGGACGTTCCACACCGCCAATCCCGACCGCGTGCCGTTCGAGGAGGGGACGCTGAACGATCTCGGCTACCGGCTCCTCGCGATGGGGCGCGTCGACGATGCCATCGCGGTGCTCCGGATCAACACGGACGCGTATCCCAGGTCGCCGAACGCCTACGACAGCCTCGGTGACGCGTACCGGATCAAGGGGGACAAGACCCTGGCCGTGAGGGCGTACCGCCACGCGCTCGAGCTGAATCCCGAGAACCCTATCGCCATCAGAGCACTCGAGGAGCTGGGACACCTTTGACCGGGCCGCGGCCCGCCCGCCGGCCGCGCCCCCACCACGCGAGGCGACCCACGTGACCGATCTGAATCCGCAGGCGAAGCACATGGCCGACGAGTCGATGGTGCGCAACCTGGACGCCCAGGCACGCGCCATCTGGCCGCAGGAAGTGGAGCTGATTCGCCGCTACGGGCTCCCTCCGGACATCCAGATTCTCGACGCCGGCTGCGGTACGGGGGAGGGCGCCTCCCGCCTCGCGGAGCTCTTCCCGCAATCCCGCGTGCTCGGCGTCGACATCCTCGACCATCATCTCGAGCTCGCGCGCCGCCGGTACGCAGCGCTCGCGTCGCGGGTGCGCTTCGAGCACCGGAGCATCTACGAGCTCGACCTTCCCGACGCCTCCTTCGACCTCGTTGCGTGCCGCCACGTGCTGCACTCGATCCCGTTCCCCGATCGCGTGATCGCCGAGCTCGTGCGCGTCACGAAGCCCGGGGGAAGACTCCACTTGATCCCGGAAGATTACGGGATGCTCCACTTCCAGAAGGGAGCCGTGGATCCGAAGGAGTTCTGGGACGAGGTCCCCGCCCGGTTCGGCGAGCAGACGCAGACCGATCTCAACATCGGGCGGAACGTTTTCACCCACTTCGTCGCGCTGGGGCTCGAGGACATCACGATGGACTACGTCGTGGTGGATACGGTGCGGGTGCCGCGCGAAACCTTCGCCGCCATCATCACGGCGTGGCGGGATGGCTACGCCGAGGTCTCGGCGGAGGTCTCCCGGTTCTCGGTGGAGCAGACCACCGCCTACTTCAACCAGATGATCGCGAACATCCTCGATCCGAAGGGTTATGCGACGTGGATGGTCCCGGTCGCATCGGCCCGCGTGCCCAGGGGCCGCCGGTGAGCTTGATTCCCGCCGCCACTCAGGACTAGGGGACCCACTTCGCGATGCCGTTTGCCTGCTGGCCGCCGCTCGGAGGGAAGTAACCGCCCGCGATGAAGGACCCGTTGTAGATCGTGAAGGTGCGGACGAGGCCGTTCAGGGTGGACATCGGGATCCATTCGCTGCCGCTCCACCTTCGCACGGGGTCTACCCCGAACACCCCTCCTGCCACGAGCGTGGTGCCGTTCATGGCCAAAGCACTGACATACGTCTGAATGCTGGGATGAAGGATGCCCGCGCCCAGCGAGTCCCACGCCGTTCCGTTCCACTGCGCGACATTCACGGCCGGGACTCCACCGGCGCTCGAGAAGTCCCCGCCCGCGAAGAGTGTCGTTCCATCCGTGGCCAGAGTCAGGACGCTCCCAGTCGAACTTGCTCCTCCGACAATGCCACCTCCCACCGGCGCCCACGCGGCCCCGTTCCAGGCCGCGATGCTCTTGGCCGGCACTCCGCCCGCCGTGTCGAACAACCCGCCGACGTACAAGAGTCCTTGGAACACCGTCAGGGCGCTGATATAGCCGTTCAGAGTTCCTCCAATGGGTTGCCATGAGGTGCCGTTCCACCGCATGACGGACGAGACGTTGCTTCCGCCGGTGTTATCGAGTAGGACCCCCGCGACGAGGTCTCCTTCGTACAACGTCAGAGCGGTGACCGATTTACCTTTCAGCTCCGAGCCGAGAGGTGTCCACTGAGTCCCGTCCCATGCGGCGATGGTGGGAAGCGTGTCGCCGCTGGCCTGGTTGAAGAAGCCGGAGCCCACGATGAGATCGCCGTCGTATACGGCGAGCGCCCTGACATCGGCGCCCGGCGGCTCCATCCGATTCCAGGTCGCTCCATCCCAGGTGAGAAGTTCGGATTCGAGATGCCCCTGGAACTGGTGGAAATGGCCGCCGACGACCAGGAGCCCGTTCCAGGTGGCAAACTCATCCACCTCGACGAAGTCGGCCGAAAGTCCGAGGTCTTGCCAGGATCCGGATGAAGGTTGGGGGCCGGTCGGTGGATTGTCATCTGAGCAGCCGACGAAGACCGCCGGAGCCAGGAGGAGGACGAGCCCCAGAACGAGCCAGCCTCTGCGAAGGTCGCGGCGTTGGGGTCGGGAGCTCATGGCATCACCTCGCGGACAGTCGCGCGCGTCACGATGGTGGCGATGAATTCCCGTACAGGGTAACCGTCTCGGCGCACTCGAGCAACCGCAGGGCCCTTGATTCGCCCCGCCACTCGCCCTAAGCTGTTGCATCGTAACAGGCAGGCATGGCCGATGTCCGGAGTATCACAGGCGGCCGCGGGCGGCGCTTCGTGCGCGGCCTGAGGAAAGTCCGAGCTCCATAGGGCAGGGTGCTGGGTAACGCCCAGCGGGAGCGATCCCAGGGAAAGTGCAACAGAAAGCAAACCGCCTTGGGCGCAAGCTCGAGGTAAGGGTGAAACGGTGCGGTAAGAGCGCACCAGCGGGGGCGGCGACGCCTCCGGCTAGGTAAACCCCACCCGGAGAAAGACCGAATAGGGGACGATGAGGTGGCCCGCCTCGCTTGAGTCCCGGGTAGGTCGCTTGAGGCGCGCGGAGACGCGCGTCCCAGAGAAATGGTCGCCGCGGAGCGATCCGACAGAACTCGGCTTATGAGGTACTCCGGCACATCGTCCATGGTAGCGTCCACGATTCCCTCGCTCACCATCGGCCCGTACCGCGTCCACTTCCTCGCGGGCGGGCGATTCCGGCTGGACGGCGGCGCCATGTTCGGCGTCGTGCCGAAGGTGCTCTGGAACCGCGCCGCTCCAGCGGACGAGCGGAACCGGATCCGCATGCGCATGACCTGCCTGCTCCTGGAAGGGAACGGGCAGAAGATCCTCGTCGACGCGGGATCGGGCGCCAAGGAAGACGCCAAGTTCCGGGACATCTACGCCATCGAGGGGCCGGAAGGGCTCACGCAGGACCTCGCAGCCCTCGGCGTGAAGCCCGAGGACGTGACGGCGGTGGCGCTCACGCACCTTCACTTCGACCACTGCGGCGGGGGAACGACGCGGGATGCCGCGGGGGTCGTGAGGCCGACCTTCCCGAATGCCCATTACTTCGTGCGACGGCAGGAGTGGGAGGACGCGCACCACGCGAACGAGCGGAACCGCGCGTCCTACTTCTCCGACAACTACGATCCGCTCCACGACGCGGGGCAGCTCATCCTGCACGACACCGATCTCGAGATCCTGCCGGGGGTGTGGATGAAGTGCCTGCCGGGGCACACGCTGGGGCACCAGGGCTGCTTCTTCGACATCCCGGGGGAGCGCGCACTCTACACGGTGGACCTCGTCCCTACGGCCGCACACCTGCCACTTGCGTACATCATGGGATACGACCTCTATCCCATGACCACGCTCGAGACGAAGCGTGCCATTCTCCGCCAGGCCACGAGCGAGGGCTGGCTGCTCCTGTTCGAGCACGATCCCGATCTCCACGCGGTGCGCGTCTCGGGCACCGAGCAGAAGGTCCGGTTCGAGAAAGTGGCTTGACTGGGCGGGGCCAAGTCTCTATTCTGCCGCGCTTAGCACCTTTTTTCACGAAGTAGCGCGGGCTCCGATCGGAGCCGCGAAGCTGGCCTCGTTTCGAGGTGCCCCGACAGGGAGTCTCGTGAGTCCGGTCGATCCGAACAGCACCGCCGCGTTCATCCCCATCCTCATGATGGTCGTCGTCGCCACGGTCTTTGCCGGCGGGACGATCGCCGCCTCCCATTTCCTGGGACGGCGCGTGAACACCCCGGCAAAGCTGATGCCCTACGAGTGCGGCATCACCCCGGTCGGAACCGCGCGTGACCGGTTCCACACCCGCTTCTACCTCGTGGCGATGCTCTTCATCGTGTTCGATATCGAGACGGTGTTCCTGTACCCCTGGGCGGTGGTCTACAGGCAGCTCGCCCTGTTCGGGCTGATCGAGATGGTGGTCTTCATAGCGATCCTCCTGGCCGGGCTCGTCTACGTGTGGGCAAAGGGAGCGCTCGAATGGGATTGATCCCGAATCCCGAGCACGTCGATCCGCTGAGCTCCGACCAGCAGAAGGTCGTGGAGCGCTTCCGCTCGACGCTCCCGGATGCGGTCCTCGGCGAGCGCTCGTTTCGGGGCCAGCTCTCGATCTGGGTCAAGCCGGAGGCGATTCTCGACGCGCTCAAGCTGGCGAAGACCGATCCCGCGCTCGACTGCGCCCTCCTCTCCGACCTGACCGCCGTGGACATGCTCTGGCGGCTCGAGCCGGGTGAGCCCCGTTTCGAGATCGTCTACAACCTCTACTCCTTCCGCCACAACCGCCGCTTCCTGCTGAAGACAGGCGTGAACGACGGCCAGGCGGTCCCGACAGCGACCCCGCTCTGGCCCGGGGCGAACTTCATGGAGCGCGAGGTCTGGGACCTGATGGGTATCCGGTTCGATGGGCACCCGAATCTCGAGCGGATCCTGACGCCCGACGGCTGGCTCGGCCATCCACTGCGCAAGGATTTCCCGACGATGTCCGACCAGTTCCCGAACGTGGAGAGCTGAAGGTGCTCTCGGAGCAGGCGAAGCAGCGGATCCGGGATCTTCTCAACACCTACGAGACGCGCCAGTCGGCCCTCATCCCCGCGCTCCACATCGCCCAGGGCGACCAGGGCTGGCTGAGCGCCGAGACCCAGGTCGAGGTGGCCCAGGTCCTCGAGCTGACGCCGCAGATGGTGCGGGAGGTGGTCACCTTCTACACGATGTTCCTGCAGAAGCCGGCGGGGAAGTACCTCCTCCAGGTCTGCCGCAATCTCTCCTGCAGCCTCCGCGGCGGCCATCGGCTCGCGCAGCAGATCGAGGACAAGCTGAAGATCAAGGAAGGGGAGACGACGCAGGACGGCAAGTTCACGCTCATCTCGGTGGAATGCCTCGGCTCCTGCGGGACCGCGCCGGTCATGATGGTCAACGACCGCTACGTGGAGGATCTCACCCCCCAGGCCCTGGACCGCATGCTCGCGGAACTGACGTAACGCGTGGACATCGCGTTCCTCATCGAGTCGCTGGCCAAGGTCCTCATCGTTCTAGGCTTCGTTCTGCTGGGGGTGCCCCTCATCGTCTGGATGGAGCGGAAGGTGCTCGGGCACATGCAGGACAGGATCGGACCCGAGCGGGTTGGCCCGTTTGGACTGCTGCAGACGATCGCGGACGGCATCAAGCTCTTCATGAAGGAGGACCTGGTCCCCGCGCAGGCGGACAAGGTCGTGTTCATCCTCGCCCCGGCGATCACCGTCATCACCGCGCTCGTGGCCCTGACCGTCATTCCCTGGGGAGACCAGGTCACGATCCTCGGACGCACCGTCCCGCTCCACATCGCGGACGTGAACGTGGCGCTCCTCTTCGTGCTCGCCACGACGTCGATGGGCGTCTACGGCATCGTCCTCGGCGGATGGGCTTCGAACAGCAAGTACCCGCTCCTGGGCGGGCTCCGCTCGTCGGCCCAGATGATCTCCTACGAGCTAGCCCAGGGAATCTCGCTCGTGAGCGTGGTGCTCCTCGCCGGGACGCTGAGCCTCGCCCAGATCGCCCGCCAGCAAGCGCACATGTGGTACGTCGTGCCTCAGTTCTTCGGCTTCCTGATCTACGTGATCTCCGGGATCGCGGAGACGAACCGCGCCCCGTTCGATCTGCCCGAGGCGGAGACGGAGCTGGTGGCGGGCTTTCACACCGAGTACTCGAGCATGAAGTGGGCGTTCTACTTCCTCGGCGAGTACGCGAACATGATGGTGGTCTCGGGGATCGCGATCACGGTCTTCCTGGGCGGTTGGCACGGCCCGGTGCTTCCGTCGGTGGCGTGGTTCCTGATCAAACTCACCCTCTTCCTCTTCTTCTACATCTGGCTCCGGGCCACGTTTCCGAGGCTCCGCTACGACCAGCTGATGGGATTCGGATGGAAGGTGCTCCTGCCGGCCTCGCTCCTCAACCTCGTGGTCACCGCGGCGGTGGTGGCCCTGTGAGCGCCCCATGCTGATCCCGGCCTTCCTCTTCGCCATGTTTGCCGGGGTCGCGATCGGGTGCGCGGTCGGGATGGTCTTCCACCGGAACCCGGTCCACTGCGCGCTCCTGCTCGTGGGCGTCCTGCTCTCGATCTCGGGGCTCTTCATCCTGCTGAACGCGTCGTTTTTGGCCGCGCTTCAGGTACTGGTCTACGCGGGCGCCATCATGGTGCTCTTCCTCTTCGTGCTCATGCTGCTCAACATCCGGGGCGAGTCGCCGCTCCTCACACGCGGCGCGGCCAAGGGCTTCGGGATCCTGTTCGCGATCGTCGTCTTCGTCGAGCTGCTCTGGACGGTGCTCTCGCCCCAGGTCGAGCCGGGCGGGATGGCGGCCTCGCCGTCCGTGCCGCGGAGCTTCGGTTCTCCGGCGGCGATCGGGCGCGTGCTCTACACGGTATGGCTCTATCCCTTCGAGATCACGTCCATCCTGCTCCTGATCGCGGTGATCGGAGCGGTGGTCCTGGCCAAGAGGAAGTTCGGATGATCCCGGCGCCGGTCGTTCCGCTCGTCTGCTACCAGATCCTGGCCGCGATCCTCTTCACGATCGGGGTGGTCGGGGTGCTCGTCCGGCGGAGCGCGCTCATCATCTTCATGTCGATCGAGCTGATGCTGAACGCGGTGAACCTGAGCTTCGTGGCCTTCTCGCGCCAGCACGGCACGATGGACGGCCACATCTTCGTCTTCTTCGTGATGGCGGTGGCTGCGGCCGAGGTCGCGGTCGGGCTCGCCATCCTCGTGGCCATCTTCCGCAACCGGGACACCGCGAACGTCGACGACGTTCGCCTTCTGCGAGGCTGACCGTGCTCGACTATCTCGGCTGGATTCCGGCGCTTCCGCTCCTCGGGGCCATCGTGAACGGCCTCGGCGCGGGGCGTCTGCCGCGCAAGGTCGTGAGCGCGATCGGCACCGGCACGGTCGGCGCCGCGTTCCTGATCGCGCTCGGCTGCTTCCAGGCGCTCCTCCAGCTCCCGCCGGACCAGCGGCTTCATCTGGAGCACGTGTTCTCGTGGATCGATTCCGGGGATCTCTCCGTGCCCGTGCGATTCGTCCTGGATCCTCTGTCGATGGTGATGGTCCTGATCGTCACCGGGGTTGGCTTCCTGATCCACGTCTACTCGACGGGCTACATGGGTCACGAGAAGGCCTACGGACGCTACTTCGCGTACCTGAACCTCTTCACCTTCGCGATGCTCGTGCTGGTCATGGCCGACAACT
>JAEHDN010000222.1 GCA_016880395.1 Candidatus Eiseniibacteriota bacterium | reverse complement strand
GGATTGCCCATCAGCTCGGCCAGGACGATCGGGCCAGGGGCTATCTTCAGAGGTTCCTGGCTACCTACCCGAGCTCGAGCTACGTGGGGGACGTGAAGCGGGAGCTGGGGCAGCTCCAGGCGGCCACAAAAAAGCCGGTTCCCAAGACATAGGCTGAAATTTCCTTTTGCAATCGTAGCGTGCTGTTTGCTATACTTCCTCAGGTCTCGAAGAAGAATAGCTTGCGTGGGGCTCAACGGGGGTCGTACCCCACGCGAGCAAGTCCGGTGGCCTCGCTGTTCCCCGCGGGGAGGCAAATTTCATTGGGGGGTCCAGAATGATTCGTACGGCAGTGCTTTTCGCTGCTGTGGCGGCGCTTCTCGGCGCTTCTGCAGCGTACGCGCTCGGGCCGATCGATCTAACGACGGCCGGAACGACGTACACCAGCCTTGTGGACGGCACGGTTTGGACGAACGAGAACCTGATCCAGTCCTCTGGAACGGGCGTGCTCGATCCTTTCCTCCGCTACCAGGCGAACGGTTCCGAGCAGGGCATGAACACCGATGTGAAGAATCCGCCTTATGACACCAAGGCGAGCATCTTCACGCATTCGCTCACGTTCGGTGATCTTCTGCTCGTGAACAAGGACGGCCAGGACTACTACGTGTTCACGCTCGACATCAACGAGCCGAACGGCGACTCCGCGTTCCTCACGATCAACGAGCTGCGCATCCACACGGTCGACGCTTCGGCCGGTGGCGGACTCGCGGACGAGAACGCTGTTATCGCGGCGGCTGGCCACGTCGAGAACTACGATCTCGATCAGACCTCGGACCAGCAGGTCTACATGGACTACCGGGTCTCGAACACGGGTTCTGGCGAGAGCGACGTCGACTTCTACATCCCCGCGCACTTCTTCGCGGGTGCGGATGCCAGCGATTTCATCTACATGGTCATCAATAGCGGAGACGCTGGCGTTGGAACTGGCTTCGAGTCCGCTGACGGTTTCGAGGAAGTTCGCGCCGTCGTTGGCCCGAACACCACGATTCCCGTTCCGGAGCCTGGCACCATCGCGCTCTTCGGCATGGGCCTCATCGGCCTCGCCGCGGCGCGTCGCAAGAACTAGCAAGCCGTAGCAGCATCATTCAGAACCCCCGCACGAGCGGTGGCGAAAGCCACCGCTCGTGTTTTTACATGTACGTGGGAGAGACTTGAGGTTCTCGAGCGCCGCGGTCGATGCACCAGCCGCCCGGGTGCGGGGCAACGCTTGAAACGGCCTGCTCTTGCAAGCGGATGGCCCCTGTGGTATCCTCTACCCAATCCGCTATGTCAATAGGATCATGTAAGTTACCTCCCTGCACCTGGAGGCGCTCTTGAAGGACTTCCAGCCGAGCCAGATCCGTAACGTCGCCCTCGTTTCGCAGCACGGCACCGGAAAGACCTCCCTCGCGGAATCGATCCTCTACCGAGCCAAGGGCACCACGCGCCACGGCAAGATCGAAGACGGAACGACCGCCCTCGACTTCACGCCGGAAGAGATCCACCGGAAGATCACGATCAGCCTGGCCCTGGCTCCCGTCGAATGGCGAGGGGTCAAGATCAACCTGATCGACACCCCCGGGTACGCCGACTTCATCGGGGACTGTGTCGCCGGACTCTGCGCAGCCGACGCCGCGCTCTTCTGCCTGAAGGGCGCCGCGGGTGTGGAAGCGGGCACCGAGGCGATCTGGGAGCGCGTGCACGAGCGCGCGTGTCCGGCCCTCTGCGCGGTGACTCAGATGGAGAAGGAGCACGCCTCGTTCTCGAAGGTGATCGAAGCGGCCGGTGAGCGACTGGGGATGCGCTTCGTTCCGGTGGCGTGGCCCATCGGCGAGGGTGAGAAATTCCGCGGCGTCGTCGACCTCGCGTCGATGAAGGCTCTCTTCTTCGAGAAGGACGGGTCGCACAGGGAGGGGCCCGTTCCTCCCGAGCTGGAAGCCGATGTGAAGAAGGCTCGCTCGGCGCTCGTGGACGCGGCGGCCGAGGCCGACGATCAGCTCCTCGAGAAGTTCCTCGAAGGAGAAGATCTCTCGGTGGAGGAGATCCACACCGGGCTCCGTGAAGGGGTCCAGCATCGCTCGTTCATTCCCGCCGTTCCGGTCGCCGCGGTCCCGATGCTCGGGATCGACTTCCTCCTCGACACGCTGGTGGATCTCGTTCCGTCGCCCGCCGACATGGGCGCCGTGGCCGGGACGAAGCCGGGCGGCGCCGAGAAGGAGGAGCTGAAGCCCGAGCTCGTAGCGCCCCTCTCCGCGATCGTCTTCAAGACGAGCAGCGAGTCGCACGCCGGGGACCTGTCGATGATCCGCGTCTTCTCGGGGAACCTGACGCCGGGCAAGGAGGTCTGGAACGCGAGCGCGCAGCGCTCGGAGAAGATCGGCCAGGTCTTCACCATCAAGGGGAAGGATCGCGCGGACGCCGGGCACATACCGGCCGGCGATATCGGCGCGGCCGTGAAGCTCCGCGAGACCCACACCGGGCAGACCCTCTGCGACAAGAACCATCCCATCCTCATGAAGCCGGTCCCGTTCCCGAGCTCGGAGCACGAGGTGGCCATCGCCCCGAAGTCGAAGGGCGAGGAGGAGAAGATGGGTTCCGGACTCCACAAGCTCCGGGAGGAGGACCCGACGATCCACGTTCGCGTGGCGAGCGACCTCCACCAGACCATCCTCTCCTGCATGGGGGACCTCCAGATCGAGGTCGTGCTGGAGAAGCTGACCCGCCGCTTCGGCGTCCACGTCGAGACCGCGAAGCCGCGCATCCCCTACCGGGAGACGATCCGGAGATCCGTCAGCAAGCAGGGGCGTCACAAGAAGCAGACGGGTGGCCGCGGCCAGTTCGGGGACGTCCACGTGCGCCTCGAGCCGATGAAGAACGGCGAGGGCTTCGAGTTCGTGGACGAGATCGTGGGCGGCTCGGTACCGCGCAATTTCATCCCCGCGGTCGAGAAGGGGATCGTCGAGGCGATGCAGGAGGGCGTGCTCGCGGGCTATCCCGTCGTGGGGGTCCGTGCGGCGCTCTACGACGGCTCGTATCACACGGTCGACTCGTCCGAAATGGCCTTCAAGATCGCCGGCTCGATGGCGTTCAAGGAGGGGGCCAAGGAGGCGAGTCCGGTCCTCCTCGAGCCGATCGTCGAGGTGGAGGTCAAGGTCCCGAAGGACTTCGTCGGGGCCGTCACGGGCGATCTTTCTTCCAAGCGTGGGAAGATCCTGGGGATGGGGAACGAGGGGCGCTACGACGTCATCCGGGCCCACGTGCCACAGTCCGAGCTGTACAAGTACTCGACCCACCTGCGCTCCCTCACGCAGGGCCGCGCGTCGCACCATACGAAATTCGCCCATTACGAAGAGGTTCCCCGAGAGCTTGCCGATCGCATCGTGGCCCAGGCCCGCGCCGACAGGGAGGCGATGGCGTCGGCCTGAGAGGGCCGCGCGACGGTCGAGGGTCCGCCCTTCGAGAGCCGGAAAAGGTCCCGCTATGTCTCGCATCGCTGCGTCGTTTCTCATCGGGGGCGCGCTTCTCGCTCTGACCGGGCACCGGCCCGCGGCCGCGTTTTCGCGACCCGAGCCGCACGCCACGTTCACCGCTCCCTCGCCGCGGGCGCAGGAGGTGCTCTCGGCCCAGTCCCTCGTGCGGCTCCAGTCGCAGGGACGATCGGTCCTCTGGATTCACTTCACCGACAAGGCGATTCCCGATGCCGGATCCTTCGCCGCCACGCTTCGCTCGGTGGGGGACAAGGCGGAGCCGCGAGCCCGCGCGCGCCGCGCGCGCGAGACAGGCGGGCGGTTCGTGCCCGACTACTACGACATCCCCGTGGCGCAGGAGTACG
>JAEHDN010000221.1 GCA_016880395.1 Candidatus Eiseniibacteriota bacterium | reverse complement strand
TAAAATGATACCACGGGAAAACCGGTATTGCTCCGGTAGTAATGCATAGGGTCCTGCGGCGCCTGATTGGCCGGTCGGCCGGCACTGTCTGGGGCCGCGAGCATCGCTACGATGCGCTCTTTCGGAGCCCGGACCTCGTGGCGGCGTATCAAAGGCAGGTCCCGCTCCTGGATCACGCCGCGCTGGCTCCGTACATCACCCGCACGCGGGACGGCGAGCGCGATGTCCTCTGGCCTGGCCGCACCACGACGTTTGCCGTCTCGGGAGGCACGGAGTCCGGGGGCCGCGTCGTCCCGCTCTCTCGCGAGGCCGTGCGCTCCCTCGTCCGGGCGAGCCTGGCGCCCGGCTTGGCCTACCTCGCGCGGTGCCGCCGCCCGATCGACCTCCTGGGCGGCAAGATCCTGTCGGTCCCCGGCGGGATCAAGCGTAACGAGTTCGGTCCCGGCACCTTGTCCGGTGAGGTCAGCGGGTTGATGGCGTACCACGCTCCGGCGCTGGCTTCGGCCTGGTTTCAGGCCCTTCCGCGAGCGACCATGCTGCTCGACGACTGGACTCGGAAGCTCTCCGAGGCCGCCCGAATCGCGGTCCGCCGCGACGTGCGCGCCATCGTGATGGTTCCGAGCTGGGCGCCGGCGCTCCTCGATCGGGTCCGCGACGAGACCGCCGTGGCCACGACGCGAGGCGCCGTCGCGAGCGCGTGGCCCAACTTGCGCGTCTTCTTCTCGGGCGGCGTCGCCCTGAGCGGATACCGTGACATCCTCCGATCGCGCCTGGGGGACGGAGTCGCGCTCCTCGAATCGTACTCCGCCTCCGAGGGCTTCTTTGCCTTCCAGGATCTCGACGAGACTCCCGATCTCCTTCTCCATCTCGGCAGCGGGGTCTTCTTCGAGTTCGTGCCGCTCGAGGATCGTGGCCGCTCGGCTCCCGCGCGGCATACCGTCGGATCCGTTACGACCGGCGTGGACTACACGCTGCACGTATCCAACGCGAGCGGTCTCTTCAGCTGCGCGGTCGACGACGTCGTCCGGTTCACCTCGACCGACCCGCTTCGGCTCCGCGTGGTGGGTCGTGCGCGCGAGGTGCTGGACAGGTTCGGAGAGGCCATGAGCCGGGAGCACGTGGAGCGCGCCCTGGCGGAGGCGAACGCCGCCTGCGGCGCTCGATCGCTTCATGTCCACGTGTCCTACGCCTCCCCTCCGGCCGGCTCCGACGTGCCACGCCACCACTGGCTCCTCGAATTCGATATCCCGCCCGGCGACCTCGATCTCTACGCGAGGCGCCTCGATGACGCGGTGCAACGCATCAACGGACGCTACCGCAAGCGGCGCGAGCCTGGCGCCATGGCCGCGCCGCGGGTCAGCCTCCTTCCTCCGGGCAGCACGACGCGCTATCTGGAAGCCTCGAGGCGCCGGCTGAGCGCGCAGAGCAAGCTGGGCACCCTGTCGGAGGAACGCGGCATTGCCGATGCACTCCTCGATGGCGCGCGCACCGTCGACCAGACCGGCATTGTCGAAGCCGGACATGGGGAGCCCGGATCTCGGTCATGACGCACGCTCCCACGCCCCCCTCCCGCAGTGCCCCCAAGATCGCGCGCATCCTCTGGGCCCTTGCGATCCTGGGATCGATCGCGCTCCTTCCCCGTGTGCGGGTCGAGAACCCGCCGGAGCTCTGGAACATCGAGCCACCGCTTCCGGAGCAGCGCCTGTGGCGGTTCGCCAAGGAACAGTTCGGACGGCGCGATCTGCTCCTGGTGGGCGTTCGTCGTGACGGCTGCCCGGATCGCGATTTCTTTGGTGCGGCGGAGTCGCTCGAGGTCTGGCTGGCACGCCAACCCGAAGTCGCCGGTGTCTTCGGCATCCGGGAAGCGCGCCAGATCATGCGCCGGCTGCCTGCATTCGACGTCGGCTCCGGTACGGCACAATCGTTGCGCCGCGCGGTGCTCAGCGACGATCGTGCGGTCACCCTTCTCTACGTGACCTTGCAGCCGACGGCCGGTCCTCGCGCTTTCCAGGCGAAGGCTTCCCTCGTCGCGCACGTCAAGCGTGAAGCCGCGGCGCGACTGCCGCCCGGAACCGGCCTCGTTCTCGCGGGGCAGCCTGCCGTCAACGCATCGCTCCAGGAGCTGATCCGGAGGGACGCGGTGACCGCCGTGCCCCTCGCCCTGGGCGCCATGATCCTGGTCCTCGGGTTCACCACGGGACTCGCGAGCCTGGGCCCGCTGGCCGCCGTGTCGGCCTCGCTGCTCGTCCTGCTCGGCGGCATGGGAGCGGCGGGGATCGCGCTCTCCGCGGCGACCATCGTGGCGCTTCCCGTCACGGCGGTGGTCGGTCTCTCCTACAACGCGTACGTGCTCAAGGCCCTCGACCGCTCCTCCGATCGGCGCGCGGTGGCTCGCGAGATCCGCGCGCCGCTCCTCTGGGTCTACGGCACGACCATGGTCTCGGTCCTCTCCTTCGTCTTCGTTCCGATCCAGGCCCTGCGTCTCTTCGCCGTCATCACGGCCGCGGGTGTCTCGCTCGCCGCGATCTCCGCCGTGACGCTCCTTCCCGACCTGCATCGGCGGCGCACCCGCGTCCGCGCGCGAGGGATCGCGGTCGACCGCTGGGGATACAAGCTCTACGGCTGGAGCGCGCGCCGCCCCGCGTGGACCGCGGCTTGCTGGATCCTCGCGCTGCTCGCCGGGGCCGCCGGACTCACGCGGCTGCGATTCGAGCCCAACAACTTCCTGAGTTTCTTCCCCAGGGGACACGAGGTGGTCGCCGCTCACGAGGAGCTGGACCGGGCGTTCGGCGGAAGCGTCCCCGTGGAGGTCCTCGCGCATGCGCGCGACCCGGACGCCGAGCGGGACCCGTTGGTGCGGGCGCGTCTCAGCGCCTTCGTGGACGGAGCGAGGCGCATCCACCGGATCGGCCCCGCCCTCCTTCCATCGGCTTCCACCGCGGATGGGCTTGGTCCAGCGGCCGGCAACCGCTTCGTCCCGTGGTTCCGCGCGCGCGATTCGCACTACACCCGCGCCATCTTCTCGGTGCCGGTTCTGCCCACGCAGCGAGCACGCGTGCTCTTTCGCTCGCTCGACTCGCTGGCCGCCGCACTGTCCGATCCCGAGCTGCGAATCCAGGTGACCGGCCTGCTCCCGTCGTCCATCGCCCTGCTCCACGTCCTGGTGAGCATCCAGGCCTGGGACATCGGGAGCCTCGCGCTCCTGATGCTCCTGGCCTTCGCGGTGGTCGCGCGCGGCCTCCGCGCGGGGGCCTTGCTCCTGATTCCCAACCTGGTCCCACTCCTGGCCGTCGTGGGCTCCATGGGCCTCCTGGGCGTGGCGCTCGACTTCACCACGATCACCATCCTTTCCATGCTGCTGGGTATCGCGGTCGACAACTCGATCCACCTCCGCTGGGCTGTTCGGGACCAGGGAGACGGAAGCGGACCCTCGGCCGTGCCGCGCGCCGTTCGGAGGATCGCGGCTCCCGCCACGCTCACGGCGATCACCGCGGTCGCCGGGTTCTGCGTCCTCGTCGCATCACCCTTCCCAGCATCGCAACGCGTCGGTCTCTTCATGGCGATCGGCCTGGCGGTCGCGTGGTTGGCCGACATGACCCTGGCGCCGATGCTCGTGAATCTCGAGCGGAGCTACCGGTCGCTGCGGAAGACACGCCGCGAGGCGACCCGGGTGGCCGGGAAGAGCGCCGGAGACGCCGCGCGGATCATCCGGTGAAGCAGAGGGTTCCGGGATCGGACGTAGATCCATCGTGGATCCGGCACGCCTCCGAGCCGCGTCTTCAGGGCATAGGAGGTCTGACCCAGCTCGAGCCGCTCCGCTCCGACCCGGATCGCCTCCTCGACCACGGCCGCGACCAGGTTGGGATAGGCGGCGTGCTCGCGGTGAAGCTCGTAGTCGATCCCGGCCAGAAGGAAGGTGACGGTCCGGGGCCCGTACAGGAGGACCGCCGATGCGAGAAGCCGGCCTTCACACTCGAGGAGCAGTGCGCGCGACCGGCACCCGAGCCCGTCGTTCAGCTTCTCGAAGAAGCTCGGATTCAGGCGCTCGAGACGGTAGCGGGCGCGGTCGATCACCTGTTCGTAGAGCGCGAAGATCCGATCACATTCCTCGCCGAAATCCTCCACCAGGCGAATCCGGTGGCCTCGCTCCCGTGCGGTCCTTCGGGCCTGGAGGATCTGTCGCCGGTACGGGGCCCGCAGCGAGCCGAGATACTCGGAGGGATGCTCCCAGCGAAGGCGCAGCGAGCACGCCGGCAGGCTGGCCGCGCGGACATATCCCGCAGCCTCCAGCGCGCCCATGCCGGCCGCCTCTCCGTCACTGAATTCCTTGAAGCAGAGGACGGACGCCCTCTCGGCGTCCGCGAACGATTCCATCTCACGCGCCACCGCGTCCAGGACGGCGGCCGGATCCGCTCCGGACCCGATCCGCAAGCACGGACGGCCGAACGAAACGGGGAGCCCGCAGAAGACCACCGGCACGCGGAGGAATCGAGGATGCACGCGCCGCGGCAGGGAGAGCAGGCCGCGCAGCGCCGGACCCGCCAGGAGATCCAGGGACACGGTAATCCGGCAGAGAGTTGCAACCGCGACCGGCGCTCCTTTGGAACGGATCAGGAGGTGCCGGTAGGCCGCGTTCTCGACGCCCGAGTCCTCGCAGGCGCCGATGAACCGGTGGCTCGACTGCAGATCGTCCGGATCGACGAGCGAGTCCCAGAGGGTCGGCTCGATCGCGGCGATGGACCGGTGCACGGTCACGCCATCGGGAGCCTCGGGGGGCGCTTCGAGCAGGGCCCTCATGGCGCGGAGATGAGGCCCTTCTCCCGGATGTCCGCGAACGCCGTGAGGGCCTCGTCGATGTCGTTCTCGGTGTGAGCGGCCGTCGCGAAGAGACGGAGCCGCGCCCTTCCCCGCGGTACGGCGGGGTGAACGATGGCCGAAGCCCAGACCCCCCGATCCCAGAGGTTGCGCGCGAACCGGTACGCCGTCTCGTCCTCGCCCGCGATCACCGGAACGAGAGGCGAGCAGGCGCCACCGATCTCGAGGTCGAGCCCGGCGAGCCCTTCGCGCAGCCTCGCAGCATTCGCCCAGGCTCTGGCGCGGCGATCGGACCCGCACGCCAGGTGCGGGAGCGCGGCCCGGGCCGCGGCGGCCGCGGCGGGACAGAGCGCACCCGAGAACATGAACGCGGAGGCGCCGTGCTGGAGGTAGTAGATCAGCTCCTCCGAGCCCGCGACGAAGCCCCCCATCGCTGGGATGGCCTTCGACAGCGACCCGGTGCGGATGTCGATCGCACTCCCGGGAACGCCGAACCGGTCGGCCGCGCCTCCCCCGTGAGGGCCCATCGTTCCGAGCGAGTGCGCCTCGTCCACGAGCAGGTAGGCGCCGAACTCTTCCTTCAGGGCCACGATCTCGGGAAGGCGGCATTCGTCGCCGTCCATGGAGTACAGCCCCTCGACCGCGACCAGCACGCGTCGCGCACGCCCACGGTCCGCGAGGGCGGCCCGCAGCGCGGCCGGATCGTTGTGGTGGAACGTGCGCACGGGCACGCGAGCCATCGCGCATCCGTCGAGGACGCTCCGGTGGATGCGCGAATCGGCGACGACGAGATCGCGGGGGCCGAAGAGCGCCGCGATCGCGCCGATGTTCGCGGCATAGCCGGACGAGAAGGCGATCGCCGCCTCCGTCCCGAGGTGGGACGCGAGATCGCGCTCGAGGTCGCGATGGAGCGACGTCGTCCCGGTGAGGAGACGCACGCCCCCCGAGCCCGTGCCGTGGCTTCGCACGGCATCGATCGCCGCGGCCTCGATCTCAGGCAAGCCGATGAGCCCCAGGTAGTCGTAGGAGGAGAGGACGAGCATCGCCCGGTCGTTCAACGTGGCGCGCGGTCCGCAGCGACCTTCGAGCGGCTGCTGGTAGAGGTACAGCTCGGAACGGATGCCCCAGCCCACGACCTCGAACCACGCGCGGGCGGCCGGCACGTCGACCAAGCCTTCGGTCCGCGGTGAGCGCGGGCCGTCGTCGAAGAAGCCCCGGAACGGGTCGGAGATCATGGCGCCACCGGTCGGACCGGGATGTGGATCGCGCGCGGCTTGTCGACGCGGTCGGATGCCGGCGGCTCCGGGCCGCGATCCATGGCGCGCCGGATCTCGTCCGGATCGTGATGGCGATGGGCGCTCCTCATCTGCATCCAGATGCGCATGGCGCCACCCCATAGCCTCAGGTAGCGGATCGACCAGACGGGCGGCCGCGTGCGGAGCGTGATTCGATCGGCCCTCCGGATGTCGAGGCAGGCCCGTACGTACAGCTGGAGCAGAGACCGGTAGTACTCACGCAACGGCACCCGCGTCGGAAGGAGCACGTGAGACAGATCGAACAAACCGTGGGCGCGCCGGCTGACGGTGAGGCTTTCCTTGTAGGAGTCCCAGATCAGCGTTCCCGGCAGGGGCGTCAGGGGCGAGATGTTCAGGTAATACAGGCCGGTCTCCTGGACGAACTTCCAGAGGCGCTCCCAGTCCTCGGGACCGTAGTCCGGCTGGGTGATCAGCGATCCGTACGTGTCGACCCCGTGCCTGCGGAGCACGGCTATCGCTCGCCGATTGAAGTCGACGGTGCTGCGCTTGTCCATGGAATCCAGCTCGGTGTTCGTCGCCGCCTCGAGCCCGAGGAAGACGGCCGTCAGGCCCAGCCCGGCCCACTCGGCCACGATCTCCTCGTTCTGGGCGATGAAGTCCGAGCGCGCGTACACGATGTACTTCTTGCGGACGTTGCGCTCGCGAAGGAGCGCCGCGATCCGCGCGAGCCGTCGGGGATGGATGAGGAAGATGTCGTCCACGATGTAGACGTCCTCCGACTCGATCCCGGCCAGCTCCTCGACGATGGACTCCGGACTCCGTGAATAGGGGGCTCCGTCCGTGATGCGCCACGTGAAGCAGAAGTTGCACTTGTACCAGCAGCCCCATGTCGTCTTGACCGTCGCCACGGGCCGATGGAACAGGTAGTAGTAGCGCCGCCGCAGGTGCGAGACCAGATCCCGGCGGGGCAGGGGTAGATCGTCGGGGTTGGGCATGTACCGACGCTCGCCGGTGCGGGAGACTCCTGCCCCGCTCGGAATCGCCAGGCCCGGCACGGCGGCAAGTGGGCGGGCCCCCGCGAACGCATCCAGGATCTCGGCCATGATGCTCGTGCCGTCCCCGAGGACGATACAGTCGACCGAAGGGTCGGCGAAGTCCTCCGGGGCGCGCGATGCGTGAACCCCTCCGACGACCGTACGGCATGCCTGATTCCATCGCTTCGCGGCTCGGCAGACCTTGATCACCTCGTTCACGCCGGTGACGTACGAGCTGGTTCCGACCACGTCGGGACGGAAGGAGCGAAGCCGGCGTTCCAGGCCGCGCTCCACGATGAGATCCACGATCTCGACCTCATGACCGGCACAGCCCGCGGCGACGTACTCGAGCTCGAGCGGCTCGCAGATCATGATGTGCTTGAGCCCCATGGTGTGATGGGGGACGGGCGGTCGAACCAGAAGGATTCGCACGAGTGGCTCCTCTCTACACGATGCCGGGCGTGATGCGGTGATGCACGTGGGTCCGGTAGCGCCAGTTCGCGCCCAGGGTGAAGGCGCGGAGCGCCGGCTCCTGGGAGGCATGGTTTCTCCCGATCCGGTGCAGGATGGAACGCCACGAAAAGAGACGCTCGTAGAGCCGCCAGTATCCCTTCTGCAGATCGTCCGCGGCGATCCGCTTCGGCTCGTAAACGACCTGGCCGCCTGAGTAGCGGCCGAAATCGTGATGCACCATACGCCCGGACGTGACCATCTCTCGATAGAGAGGCGTCCCGGGCACGGGCGTGAGGATGTGAACCCGAGGGATGGAGATACGGTTCTCCATGATGAAGTCGTGCGTCCTCTGAAAGACAGATCCGTCATCGCCGTCGAGCCCAATGATCATCTCGGTGGAGACGTCGATCCCGTGGCCGCGGATCGTCCGGATGGCTTCACGGTACCGCTGCGGGCGGTTCCAGGCCTTGTCGATCGTATCCAGGCTCTCCGCGCCCGTGGACTCGATCCCGAAGGAGAGCAGGCGGCACCCGCTGCGATGCGCCAGCTTCAGCATCTCGGGACGATCGGCGATATGGAGGCTGCACTGGCTGATCCAGATGACCTGCTCCGGTATCAGCGCTTCCCAGAGCCTGGCGCAGTAGTGCCAGTCGACGCCGATGTTGTCGTCGATGAACGCGATGTACCGGGTGCCGTGACGCTTGGCCTCCCGCACGTCCCGGATCACCTGATCGACCGGACGCTTGCGATACCCCGCCTGGAAGTAGGCCGTGATCGAGCAGAAGGTGCACGTGAACGGGCACCCGCGTGTCGCCTGGACCGGACGCCACCAACCGAGCTTGGCCGCGTTCATGAGGTCATATCGCGGTAGCGGTAGCGCGTCGATCGGCGGCGGACGGTCTGGACGGTAGATCCGCTTCAGC
>JAEHDN010000220.1 GCA_016880395.1 Candidatus Eiseniibacteriota bacterium | reverse complement strand
CGCTTCACCACGACGGCTGGATTTCCGGCTGCGACGACCTCGTCGGGCACGGACTTCGTGACCACCGATCCGGCGCCGATCAGGGTGCCGCGGCCGATCACGACTCCGGGTAACAACGTCGAGTTCGCGCCGACCTTGGCCAGCGTGCGCACGGTCGCGCCGCCCAGGCATTCCTTGTAGCGCGGGCAGCCCATGGGATGAGGGTCGTCGGTGAAGACGACGTGCGGGCCGAGGAAGACGAGGTCCTCGACCACGGCCATCTCGAGGAAACATCCGGAGTGGATGCGCACGCCGGAGCCCACGCGGTTGCCGAATTCCAGGACGGCGTTCGTGCCCACCGACACGTCGTCGCCGATCTCGTTGTCCTCGCGAATCGAGGCGCCCTGGCCGGTCTGGAAGCGATCGCCGATGATCGTGCCGGCGTAGATCGTCGTGAAGGGACGGATGACCGCGTCGCGACCGATCACGAGCTTGAGCTCGCCCGGCTCCTTACCCCTCGGGGGTTTGCCAAGCACGAGCGGCGGCTCCAGCACGACGCCCTCTCCGATCTCGACGCCCGGATACACCTGCACTCCGGGCAGGACCTCCTCCGCTCCGCGCGCCACCGTTCCTCCAAATGCGCCTCTGCGAATGGCCGCGATGACCTGGGCCGCTTCCTCCACGACGCCGCCGCTCACGAGTCGGTACCCGGCGAGGCCATCGCCCCGTCCACCAGGGCCGGGAGTCCCGCGGCCCGGCGGCGTGTGCGGTCGGGCTCGTAGCCGCTGGCCCCAGGTGCGTGGCCATTCACGCCCGGTGCATGACCGTTCACGTCCAGTGCGTGGCCATTCACTTCCGCCGCCACCCGGGTCCCGGGACGGCCCCAGTCGATACGCTCGAGCCGGTTCCCGTTCCGACCGCTCCGCTCGATCGCCTCGAGCACGCGCACCACTCTCAGGCCGCTTGCTCCGTCCGTTCTCGGCCTGGCGCCGCTCCGGGAGCATTCGAGGAAGTGGTCGATCTCGATCTGCAAGGGCTCGGCCGCGCTCACCGCGGGGGAGACGATGTCGCCGGTGCGGTAGGTCAGCGTGAACTCCTGGAAGGTCTGCGGGTCCTTGAACTCGACGCCGCGATCGAAGACCTTCACGCGCTCCATGGCGTTCGTGTCGTCGTAGATCAGCATCTTGTGCGAGCCGACGATCGTGGTCTGGCGCAGCTTCGACGGCGAGAGCCAGGAGGCCTGGATGTTGGCGATCTTGCCGCTCTCGAACTGGAGATTGATGAACGCGACGTCCGAGATCAGCGGCTGCACGAAGGCGCCGCCGGTCATCGTGACCGCCGCGGGCACCTCGCCGAGCCAGTAGAAGAGCATCGAGAGATCGTGCGGGGCGAGATCCCACACCACGCTCACGTCGCGCTGATGGATGCCCAGGTTCACGCGGATCGCGGAGACGTAGAAGATCTCGCCCAGGCTTCCCGAGTCGATGATCTCCTTGATCTTCATCGCGGGGGGCGAGTACTCGAAGGTGTGCCCCACCATCAGCGTCACCCCCTGGCGGTCCGCGAGGCGGATCATCTCCTCGGCCTCGACGGACGTGGCGGCCAACGGCTTCTCGACGAACGTGTGGCGCCCGGCGCGCAAGCACGTCCGCGCGAGAGCGTAGTGCGTGGTCACCGGTGTCGCGATGAGGACGGCCTCGACATCATCGTCGCGCAAGAGATCGTCCACCGATCCGACACACGCGACGCTCGGAAACCGGTGACGCATCCGCGCGAGCGACGCCGGATCACGATCGCACACGGTGACCCCGGAGCACTTCCGGTTCTCGAGCAGATTACGGATGAGATT
>JAEHDN010000219.1 GCA_016880395.1 Candidatus Eiseniibacteriota bacterium | reverse complement strand
GCCGCGTTCGCCGAAGTGGTGCGGCAGGGCCACCCGCAGCGCCTCAACGAGGTGCGGGCCACGGCCGACGGCACGCCCTCCGTGTGGGATTGCACGTTGATCCCGATCGCCCGCGAGCCGGGCGGACAGGTCGACTACGTCGTCCTGTCCGCGGTCGAGGTGACGAGACCCGTCCTCGCCCGCGAGGCGCTCGAAGAGGTGGATCGACTCAAGGACAACTTCCTCTCCCTGGCGAGCCACGAGCTGCGCACCCCGCTGACCCCGCTCGCCGCGTACGTCGAGGTGCTCGCTCATCTCCTCGCCGAGAAGCGTCGCGATCCCGAGTGGGATCGTCAAGTCGGCGACGTGCTCACCAAGTTCCGCCGGCAGATCGGCTACATGGCGCGGCTGACCGAGGATCTCGTCGACATGTCCCGGATCCGATCCGGAAAACTATCCCTCGACTTGAAGCCCGTGGACCTGAGACGCGTCGTCCAAGAGGGCCGCGACCAGGCCGCCCTGTTGGACGGAAATGCCGTCGTTCAGCTCGAGATGCTGGAGAATGGCGACCTCACAACGATGGCCGACGATCTCCGGCTGGCCCAGGTCGTCTACAACCTGGTGTCGAACGCCATCAAGCATGCCCCGGCGAGCGGCGACATCCTGGTTCGCGTTTCGTCGCGGACAGCGGAGGGTCAGCGCTGGGGGAGGGTCGAAGTACGCGATGCGGGTCCGGGGATCCCAAATGCCTACCGGGATGATCTGTTCCAGCGCTTCCTGAGTCCCACCCACATCGGCCGGGCCGCCCGAGCTGGCCTCGGGCTCGGCCTCTTCATTTCAGCGAAGATCGTGGAGCAGCACCGAGGACGAATCGGCGTGGATCACCTGGATCCGGGGACCTCGGTCTGGTTCGAGGTTCCTCTGGCGGGTCAGCCGGCCGGAAGCGCTCCAGAATCGCGAGCAGCTTCGTCCAGTCGGTAGGCTTTCGCAGCACCGCAACCGCCCCCACCTCTCGCCCAGCGTCACGGATGTTCGCCTGTGATGACGCGGAATGAACGATGATGGGCGGGACGCTGGTGATTTCGCCCAACCGCTCGATGAGCGTGGAGCCGTCCATGTCCGACAGCATGAGATCGAGGAGAATGACGTCCGTCCTGCGGTCGGGATTCCGCGTGTAGAGGTCGAGCGCCTCGGCGCCGGATTGCACCCAGTCGACGTGCACGGCGTGGTTCCGGAGCAGGATCCTCATGGCCTCGCCCGAGTCCGAGTCGTCCTCGATGAGCAGCAGATGAACGGGTTGCATCCTCAAGCCTTCCGAGCCGGTGTGGCCTACGCTCCGATAACCCTCCATTCATCGTAGGTCATCCGGGCGCGCGCAAGGGGAAGAATGCGCCGGAGCAAGCACGTTCGCGGAATGGAAGGCTACTCACGGAGCCTCCGGAACGCCGCGTCCCACTCCGCGAGCGCGGGCTTGGGCGCGAGGTCCTTGTCCACCAGCCCCAGATGGGCGAACGGACCGAGGCTGGTGCCAGGCGGCACCGGGAAGTTGGCCACGTCGAGGTCGGTGAAGGTGATCTGGAACCACCCGATCGCCTGGGCGCGATCCAAGATGGCCTCGTGGCGCGTGATGTACCGGTCTTGCTTCTCGGGCGTGCCCGCGACCCCCGCCGAATCGGACGCCCAGCCCCCTTCGATGACCATCTCTGGAAGTGGATTCCCGGTCGTGAGGGCTGAGTAGTAGTCCGTAGGTACACTGTCCGGATCCGTGAATCCCCCAAGATACGGATAGGACGAGAGCCCGAGGACCTGGAGGAACGGAAAATCCGTCCGGTCCTGGTCCACGCCGACGAACGATCCGTTGGGCACGAGCTTCCCCCAGGCGACTTCCACCTGGACGGTGCCGAAGATCTTCACCGTCGGATCGACGGCACGCACGTCCGCCGCGGCGCCGTTCCCGGCCGCGACGACCGCGGCGTAGAGAGCGGGAGGCGCGATCGCGCGGATGAGATTCGTCTCCGACGCCACACTCAGATACTCCGGATGGATGAGCGTGTCCAACGCGGTGACGTAGCGTCGATAGAGCTGCTGGATGGCGGGCTCCGTGAGACTCCGGCCTGCATCGACCAGGGCCTGGGATTCGCTCGCTCGATTGAGACCGTTCGTGGGATCCACGCTCGCGATGATGCGGAGCCCCTTCGAGCGGTAGTAGTTTGCGAGCCCGAGCTGATCGCCGCGGACGAGCGAGTCCGGCGCCGCGCCCGCGATGAGCGACGCCCAGGGCGGCTCGCTCAGGATGAGCGCCGCGTCCGCGCGCGTGGCCCACAGATTGATGGTCTGGATCGTCAGGTTGATGTCGGGCCGCGGGGGAAGGCCCGAGAAGCCCATGACGTACGTGCGCGGAGGGAGGCCGGGCCCGGTGGGACCTCCGTCGTCGTCCGAGCACTGGAGCCAGATAGCGCTCGCTAGAACGAGCAACCCGAGGGCGCCCCACGTCGCGCGACGCCCGCCGGTGGGTGTTCCTGGCCCGATCGCGGTCATTGTCCCCCGCAGTAGTAAGGCCACCTCCGTTTCCTCGCTACTGGATTTTTCGGTGTGGAGTGAGTCCCGCCGTAGCGTACCGCCCGATCCCCCTACTTCTCCAGCGTGGAGAGCTGCCACTCGTCGCGGCCGCCCTGGCGCAGGATCGGGTGCATCGCCATCAACCCCGTGGGCCCGATCGCCTTCTGCAGGAACTCCATCTCGGCCAGATCCGCCTGCACACTCTCGTCGAGCGGGATCTCCACCCCGGCGCTCCGCGCCACGAGCCTCGCCTTGGCGCGAAGGCCAAGCTCCGCCTCGATCCGGAGGAGGCAGAGCATGT
>JAEHDN010000218.1 GCA_016880395.1 Candidatus Eiseniibacteriota bacterium | reverse complement strand
GGCGGGCGCGGGCGCGGCGGGCGCGGGCCGCAACCTTGCGTCGTCGCGGGGCCGCTCTGCGAGAGCGGGGACCTCTTCACGCGCAGCGAGCAGGAGTTCCTCGAGCCGCGCCTGCTGCCTCGCCCGGAGCCCGGCGACCTGCTCGTGCTCCAGGACGCGGGCGCCTACGGCGCGGTGATGTCCTCGAACTATCTCTCGATGGGGCGCGCGCCGGAAGTGTGGTGGGAGGACGGCAAGGCGCGGTTGGTCTCGCGGCGGGAGCGGCTGGAGGACATCGTAGCGCGGGAGTGCGACGAGGCGATCTAGCCGGCCGCGGAGGTGGACGGGCGAGCGCGCGGAGTATCAGTGCATACCCGGAAATGGAGTACCGTCAACTTGGGTTGACGGAGCATGCGCTGGAGCATGTTCTTCTTCGGAGCATGCGCTGGCGCATGTTGGCAGTGAGCCCGGCCCAGGTGAACGGTTCCAGCTCGCCCCGGGGCGAGTTGATCGTCGCCGGGGCGGAGGCAGGGCCCAACTCGCCCCGGGGAAGTCGATCTATCCCGCCGCGTGCTCCGGATCCAGGACCACCATCACCTCTTCCTCGAGCGTGATGCCGTTCGCCTGCTGCACGCGTCGCTTCATCTCGTCGGCAACCCTCAGCACCTCGTAGGCGGAGGCGCCGCCACGGTTCACGATGTAGTTCGCGTGGAACGCGTGCACGCCCGCCCCGCCGTCCCGGATCTCCTTCGCGCCCGCGGCTTCGAGGAGCTGCCCCGCGGCGATCTTGGATCCGTCCGGAAGCACCGGGTTCTTGAAGAAGCAGCCCGCCGTGTGGAGGCCTTTCTCCTGGCGCCGCGCGCGCTGGGCGGCGTGCTGCCCCATGATGCGATCCATCTCGGCGCGGTCGCCCGGCTGGAGCGCGAACTCGGCCTCGACCACGATGTTGGAGTTCTCCTTGAGGCGGCTGTGGCGGTAGGCGAAGCCGAGCTCCGACGGGGCGCGGTCGACGAGATCCGGTCCCTCGAGGAGACGGACGCGCGTGAGCACGTCGGCGACCGAGCGGCCGAACGCGCCGGCGTTCCCGCGAACCGCTCCCCCGACGGTGCCCGGGATGTCGATCGCGAACTCCATCCCCGAGAGGGAGCGCTCCCGCGCCGCTTCGACGACCTCTCCCAGGTCGGCGCCGGCTCCGGCAACGATCTTGTTCCCGGTCACGACCAGGTGCTCGATCTTGTTCACGATCACGAGGCCGCGGAAGCCGTTGTCTCCGACGAGGAGGTTGCTCCCCCCGCCGATCAGGAGCCACCGCGTGCCGGACGCCATCGCTTCGCGGACCACCTGCTGGAGCGCGCCTTCGGTGTAGACCTCGGCGAGGAAGTCAGCCGGGCCACCGATACCGAAGGTGGTGTACGGGGCGATGGGTGCGTTCTTCCGGAGGAGGAGCGTCTCGGGCGTCGCGGTCGCGGTCAGGGTCTCGAAGCTCAAGCGTGCTCTCCCGGATGAAGGTCGTTCACGGCGGCGCGACTACGGGTCGGTGGCTCGATCGGGCCAGGCCCGGACGGCGACCGCCGCGTTCTCAAATCATCGGCCAAGACAGCCGAAAACTAAAGGGGCTGCCGAGGTCTACACTCCGGCAGCCCCAGATATTCCATGCGTCCGCGCGGCCGTCGAGCGGCGCGCGCGCAGCCGGTCCGACCTACTCCATACCCCCGCCCGGACCGCCCGCCTTCTCCTCCTCGGGCAGGTCGGTGATGATCGCCTCGGTGGTGAGCATGAGCGACGCAATCGAGGCCGCGTGCTGCAGCGCCGACCGCGCGACCTTGGTCGGATCCACGATGCCCGCCGCGACGAGATCCTCGAACTCCCCCGTCGCCGCGTTGTAGCCCGAGCCGTTCGTCTGGGCCTTCACCTTCTCGACGATGATGGAGCCCTCGGCTCCCGCGTTCAGCGCGATCATGCGGAGCGGAGCCTCGAGCGCGTTGGCGATGATCTCGATGCCGGACTTCTCGTCCCCCTTCGCGTCGAGCTTCCGGAGCGCGGCCTGCGTCCGGAGGAGCGCCACGCCGCCGCCCGGAACGATGCCCTCCTCGACGGCCGACTTCGTCGCCGCGAGGGCGTCCTCGACGCGAGCCTTCTTCTCCTTCAGCTCGATCTCGGTCGCGGCGCCCACGTGCACGACTGCGACGCCCCCGGCCAGCTTCGCGAGCCTTTCCTGGAGCTTCTCCTTGTCGTAGTCCGAGGACGAGTCCTCGATCTCCTTCCGGATCTGATCGATCCGGCCCTTGATCTCGGCCTTCTTGCCCGCCCCCTCGACGATCGTCGTGTTGTCCTTGTCGATCACGACGCGCTTCGTCTTGCCGAGGTCCGCGAGCGTGGCGTTCTCGAGCTTGAAACCGGCCTCCTCGGTGATGAGCCGTCCGCCCGTGACGATCGCGATGTCCTCGAGCATGGCCCGCCTGCGGTCGCCGTATCCAGGCGCCTTCACAGCACAGGTCGCGAGGATCCCACGCAGCTTGTTCACCACGAGGGTCGCGAGCGCCTCACCTTCCATGTCCTCGGCGATGATGAGGAGCGGTCGCCCCGTCTGGGCCACCTTCTCGAGGATCGGGAGGATGTCCTTGATCGAGGCGATCTTCTTGTCGTGGATCAGGATCATCGGCTCCTCGAGCACCGCCTCCATCCGCTCGGGATCGGTCACGAAGTAGGGCGAGAGGTAACCGCGGTCGAACTGCATCCCCTCGACCACCTCGAGCGTCGTGTCGAGGCTCTTCGCCTCCTCGATCGTGATGACGCCGTCCTTCCCCACCTTGTCCATCGCGTCGGCGATGAGCTTGCCGATCTCCCGGTCGTTGTTGGCCGAGAT
>JAEHDN010000217.1 GCA_016880395.1 Candidatus Eiseniibacteriota bacterium | reverse complement strand
TGCCCGTGACGTCTTTCCCCTGGAGTCGAGCACTCATCCTCGTATCCGCTCTCGCCCTGCTCGGGGCCATGGGGTGTAACGGCAGCAGCGCGCCGACTGCACCCCCCGGTGGGGGCGGCGGTGGCACCCAGTTCAATCTCGGGCCGTTCGGGATCGGCCAGTCGGCGCAGTTCACGTTCCCGACCGCGGGGGCGTTTGGCTACCACTGCATCCCGCACCAGGCCATGGGGATGGTCGGCACCGTGCAGGTCGACTCCAACGGCGCGGATTCCACTGTGGTGCAGATCGGGGTGAGCGGCCTCAGCTTCACGCCTTCCACCACCCACATCAAGCCCGGCGGTCACGTGCGCTGGGTGAACGCTTCGAACGCCACGAACCATACGGTCACCAGCAACTGAGGAGGCAGGCGATGCGCTCTACCGAAAACGCGATGACGACGTTGCAGGCGACGAGGATCGGGGAGCTGCGGGACCGTTCCAACGGGGAAGTCCTGCTTCCCGACGATGCCGAGTACGACACCGCGCGGCGAGTTTGGAACGGGGCGATCGACAAGCGCCCGGCGGTGATCCTTCGGTGCGCCGACGTTTCCGACGTCGTCCGCGGGGTGACCTTCGCGAAGGAAAGCGGGCTCCCTCTGTCAGTTCGCGGCGGGGGACACAACATCGCGGGGAGCGCCGTGTGCGACGGCGGAATCGTTGTCGATCTCTCCAAGATGCGGTCGGTCGCAGTCGATCCGGACCGGCGCCGTGTCACCGTCGAGGGGGGTGCGACGCTCGCGGACGTCGACGCGGCCACGCAGGCCCACGGCCTCGCCACCCCGGTCGGCATCAACTCCACCACTGGGATCGCCGGGCTGACCCTGGGTGGCGGATTCGGCTGGCTCAGCCGCAAGCACGGCATGACCGTCGACAACCTGGAATCCGCCGAGGTCGTCACGGCCGCCGGAGAGCTGATCTACGCGAGCGCGACCGAGCACCCCGACCTCTTCTGGGCCCTCCGAGGTGGCAGCGGCAATTTCGGCGTGGTCACGCGCTTCGAATTCCGACTCCATTCGGTGGGCCCGGATCTCCTGAGCGGGTTGATCGTCTACCCGGCGTTGCAGACGAAGTCGGTCCTTCGTCGGTATCGCGACTTCCTCGAGACGGCGCCCGATGAGCTCGCGGTGTGGGTGGTGCTCCGCAAGGCGCCGCCGCTCCCGTTCCTGGCGCCCGCCGTCCACGGCCAGGAGATCGTGGCTCTCGCGTTCCTTTACGCGGGCGATCCGAAGCGCGGCGAGACCCTCATCGGGCCCGTGCGCCGACTCGGAACCCCGGTGGGGGAGGGCGTCGGCGTCCAGCCGTACGTCTCGTGGCAGCAGGCCTTCGATCCGCTTCTCACCCACGGCGCGCGGAACTACTGGAAGTCCCACAACCTCTTGACGCTCGACGAAGGGCTGCTGGACGCCATCGCGACTTACGTTGAGGCGCTGCCGTCGCCCCACTGCGAGATCTTCATCGCCGCTCTGGGTGGCGCCACGACTCGGCCGAGCGCCAAGTCCACGGCGTACGCCCATCGCGCCACGCGGTTCGTCATGAACGTGCACGGCCGTTGGGAGGATCCGAACGACGACGAGCGCTGCGTCCGCTGGGCCCGCGACTTCTTCGCCGCCTCCGCGCCCTACGCGAGCGACGGCGTCTACGTGAACTTCATGACGGCCGACGAGGGGGACCGGGTGCGCGCCGCCTACGGCTCCAACTACGACCGTCTTGTCAAGATCAAGCGGAAGTACGACCCGACCAACCTGTTCCACGTGAACCAGAACATCCAACCGGTCTGAAGCCTGAACCTCACACCAATCGAAGAAAGAGGAGAACGAAACCATGAAGAAGATGAAGGTAGGATTCGCGGCGCCGGCTCTGCTCGCTGTTGCCCTCGGCACGGTGGTGGCCGCCTGCAACAACGCTCCCCCCACGTCGCCGACCCAAAGCTCCAGCGGAATGCGGACGTTGGCCCCCCGGGCGACGGGTTCGGTCGCCGCAGCCGACCTCCGCGCGGCAGTGGCCGAGGACGTCGAGTTTCCGCGGGGAGAAGTTTTCGAAGGGGCGGACGACATCACGGCCTCGCTCGCGGCATTCCGTGCGGCGCTCGGCAATCTGAATCCGAACCAGCCCGGCTCGTTCGGCGCCGGGCGGCGCGAGATCAACTGGGATGCCGTCCCGCCCCTCTTCACCAACACGGACAACTTCCCGGCCGACTTCTTCAACCAGCCGGCCGTCGGTCGCGCGCGGGGCGCCGTCTTCTCGACCCCGGGCACCGGGTTCCGCGTGAGCGACCAGAACGTCGTCGATCTCAACCCAACGTACGGCGACGAGTTCAAGTTCTTCAGCCCGGTTCGGACGTTCATCGCGGTCGGGGATGAGCTGACGGGTGTGGAGTTCTTCGTGCCGGGCTCGAACACCCCGGCGACCACGACCGGCTTTGGCGTCGTGTTCTCCGATCTCGATCGCGTCGGTTCCGGAAAGCTGCGGTTCTTCGACGCGGCCGGCCGCGCCCTGGGTACGTACCTCGCGCCGCCATCTCCGGGCGGGATCTCGTTCCTCGGTGTTGTCTTCCCGGACCGAATCGTGGCACGGGTCGAGATCATCTCCGGCCACGGAGCCCTCGGCGCGGACTCGTTCGACGTGAGCAGCGAGAACCGCGGCCCCACCCACGACCTCGCGATCATGGACGACTTCCTCTATGGAGAGCCGGTCGCGATCGAAGCCCAGACCACCACAGCCGAACGCGTCGGGACGCCCAGGTAGGGCGCAACGCAGGACCCGGGAGGATGACATGTGCCTCGAATCCCGTTTCGCCACGATCCCGCTCGTGATCGCCATGGCCGCGCTCGGTACCTTCGGCGCTCCCGGAGCGGCGAAGGCCGAGTGGCCGAGGTTCGGGCGGGCCATCTGCACCGCGCCGCGGGGTCAGACGCATTCGTCGATCACGACGGACGGCGCGGATGGCGCGATCATCACCTGGCAGGACGGCCGGAGCGCGCGGGTCAATGTGTTCGCCAACCACGTGCTCGCGTCCGGTCAGCTCGACCCCGCGTGGCCCGTCAACGGGCAACCTCTCTTGACCGACTCCCTCGTCCTCGCCGGGGCCGACGGCGGGCAATTCACACCCATCATCGTTTCGGATGGTGCGGGCGGCGCCATCGTCGCCTGGCGTGATTTCCGGAGCCCCGTGACCGGAGGGGACGTCTTCGCCCAGCACGTGCTCGCCTCGGGACAGGTGGATCCCGACTGGAAGGTGGACGGGGTCGGGCTCTGCACGATCCAGGGCGACCAGAATAACCTGGCCATGGTCTCCGACGGTGCGGGCGGCGCCATCCTTGTATGGATGGACAGCCGCCCGGGGGCGACCGTGAGCGACATCTTCGCTCATCACCTCCTCGCGACGGGCGACGTCGATCCGCTGTGGCCCGAGAACGGCCTGCCGGTGTGCACCGCGCCGGGACTCCAGGAGTTTCCCGTCATCATCGGGGACGGCGCGGGCGGAGCGATCATCGCCTGGGACGATCAGCGGAGCAGCACGACCGGTGCCGACATCTTCGCGCATCACGTCCTGGCTTCAGGGGTCGTCGATCGCGCCTACCCCGTGAATGGGCGTGCCGTGTGCGCGGTGGGCGGCGATCAGGGCCGTCCCACGATCGTCGCGGACGGCGCGGGCGGTGCGATCATCGCGTGGAGCGACGCCCGCATCGTCGCCACGAGTCACATCTTCGCTGAGCACGTGCTCGCCTCCGGCGCGCTCGACCCCGCCTGGCCCGCGGGCGGCCGCTCCATCTCCAACGCCGGCGTCACCGAGGGGCGGCCGCTCGCCGTTTCGGACGGCACGGGCGGCGCGGTCGTGACGTGGCAGGCCTTCACCGTTCACGTCAATACGTTCGCGCAGCATGTCCGGGGCACGGGCGTCGTCGATCCCGCGTGGCCGGCAGGCGGTCGCGCGCTCAGCATCACTTTGCGAAACCAGACGTTCGCGGACATCGTGACGGACGGCGCCGGCGGCGCGGTCGTCGTGTGGGACGACAGCCTCGACGTCGTGGCCCAGCACGTCTTCGCGTCGGGAGCCTTGGATCCGGCCTACCCCGACACGGGGCGTGTCGTAATCAACCTGCCGAGCCAGGAGGGGGATCCCGCGCTCGTCGCGACCGGCGCGGGCGGTGCGATCGTGGCCTGGACGGACGCGCGCAACCTGACCTCCCCCGACATCTTCGCCATGCAAGTCTTGGAAGCGGTCACGACGGGTGTATCGACGCCGCCCGCTCCCGGGTTCGCCTTTGGCCCCGCGAGCCCGAACCCGGCGCGCGCCCCGCTCAACCTGCGGTTCGAGCTGACGCGGGAGACGCGAGTCCGACTCTCGATCTACGACGTCAACGGGAGGCGGGTTCGCGAGCTCGCTTCCGGCGTGCGCGCCGTCGGCCCGCACACGATCACGTGGGATCTGCGGGACGAGCGCGGGCGTGCCGTCGCGGCGGGCATCTTCTTCGCCCGTCTCGAAGCGCAAGGACGCTCGTTGACGCAGAAGGTGGTGACACTGAAGTAGGAGGCGCCTCGCCTCGACAGCCTCCGTGCCGCCAGGGGGATCAATTCAATCCCCTGTGGCGCCAGGTTCTCATCGTCTTCAATCCGGGATTCACGCCCCACCAGTTCAGGTCGGACGACGAGGTAGAGGCAGCCGCCGCCGGGGCCCGTCCCGAAATCACGCTCGTCGAGACAGACGAGTTCTACCGCTGCTCGGTCGTCGGATCGAGGTAGGCGCGAAAGGCGGAAGGGGAGCCATCGGGCTCCCCTCCGCGCCGTCAAAAGGAGCGACATGGGAGGCCAAGACAGCACCTATCTGCGCGACATCCTGCGCACGTACAAGATCTACAAGTTCCTCGGCGAGAAGGCGCTGGCGCAGGTGCCGGACGAGCATCTGCATACTGAGATCGACCCTAACTCGAACAGCGTCGCCGTCATCGTGAAGCACGTCGCGGGCAACCTGCGTTCCCGCTTTGGCGATTTCTTGACGACGGACGGGGAGAAGCCCGACCGGAATCGCGACGCGGAGTTCGAGATGTCCCGGCGGGTCTCTCGGGAGGAAATGCTCCGTTGGTGGGATGAGGGCTGGGGGACCGCCCTGGTAGCGATCGACGCGCTCCAGGTGGACGATCTCGATCGGCTCGTCCACATTCGGAAGGAGCCTTTCGCCGTTGTGGAAGCGTTGAATCGGTCGATCACCCACACCGTCTATCACGTCGGCCAGATCGTCTACCTCGCGCGCCATTTCGCGGGATCGAGCTGGAAGACCCTGACGATTCCGAAGGGGAGGTCGAAGGAAGTCACGAAGGGCAACTACAAGGGAATCGCGCGATAGAACCGCCTTCGTTCGGCCATGGTAGACTGCCGACGCATGGCGCCCCGGTTGCCAGACCGGGGGCGTCCCGCTTAAAGACCGCCGCCTTTCGAAGCTGTTGAAGTAGAGGACGTTCAGGGCGCGGATGGCAGGGGCGGGAGCGCCGGGCACCATCGGACCGTGGAGGACCGGGGGGGACCGGCCGATGCTACCAAGGAACCGGTTGTCACGATCCCCCGTCCGGCGGTGTACTCTGAGGTGAGATGAACGCACGGCGCTTGGTCTCCATCCTCGTCCTGGGCGCGCTCCTCCTGGCGCAGGCTCCTCCGGCGCAAGCCGGACGGATGCTCTGCCGGATGAAGATGCCCGCGCGCAGCGAAGCCTGCTCTCGTTGCGACGGCGTCGCGGCGAGTGCGTCTCCGAGCGTTCTCCGCGCGGGGACTTGCTGCCGGACCGGGCGGGCCGCCGGCTCGGAGTCCACGCCCCTCGTGCTCTCGTCTCGCGCTCCGTCCTCCAACGATCCCCTGCCTCTCGCGGCTCCGCCGGCGGCTTCGCTCTCGGGGCCGATCGATCCCGCACCGATGGCCGCATGGCCCCTCTCTTCCCGAGCACCGATAGCCGACCCCGTCGCCCGCTCCACCGTTCTTCGGATCTGATCTCCACCTCCAGCTAGCCGTTCTCCGGCCTGACGGCGCTCGAGCGCCGCCGGCCATCGCGTCGATCCGCGCGCCGCCCTGGCGGCGCCCGCCGCGCCCTCGGGGAGGTGGGTTCACCATGGCTTCACCCGTTCGTCACATCGCCTGCATCGCCGTCGCCTCGGCTCTCGCCGGAGCCTTGCTCCACGCTTCCGCGGGCCGGGCACAGGCGGCGACGCCCGCCGCTCCACCGCCCGCCACGGCTCCCACGAGCTACGACTCGCTTCTCGCCGCGCCGGCCATCACGCCCGAGCTGCTCGAGCGCGCGGCCCTGGCGCGGAACCCGACCCTGGCCGCGGCGAGCGCGGCGGCGGCCGAGGCCAGGGCCAAGGCCGACGGCGCCGGCCGATTCATGGATCCCATGATCGAGGTGATGGCCGCGCCCCGGGCGATCGGCAACGAGGACATCGCCGCGCCCGGATACGAGGTGGGTCTCTCCCAGAACCTCCCGTGGTTCGGCAAGCGAGGTCTGGAGAAGAGCGCGGCGCGCGCGGAGGCGCGGGCCGCGGGCGAGGACCTCCGCGCCGCCCGCATCGACCTCCTGGGGGAGGCGCGGCGCCTCTACTACGAGTACTTCCTCGTGGAGCGCGGGATCGAGGTGAACCGTGAGTTGAAGGGGCTGCTCGATCACATGCGCTCGGTGGCGGTGCAGAAGTACTCGACCGGCACGGTGGGACAGCAGGACGCGCTCCAGGCCGAGGTCGAGCTGGCCATGCTTGACCACGAATCGATCGTGCTCGCGCGCGAGCGCCGGATCGTCCGGGCGCGCCTCAATGCGATGCTGCACCGCGGCCCGGGCGAGGACCTTCCCGCGCCGCTCGACTCCATTCCGGCCGCGGTCGAGGGAGAGGAGTCGCCTGCGGCCGAGAACGCATCCCTCCTTCGGCCGGACGTGCGGCGCGCCGAGGCAGAGCGGGACGCGCGGGCCGCGGAGCTCTCGCTCGCGCGCAAGCAGCGCATTCCCGAGTTCACGCTCCTTGCGCGCTACGACGCCATGTGGGCCGAGCATGAGATGAGGCCGACGATCGGCGCGGAGCTGAGCCTTCCGTTCCTCTTCGGTCGTGTCGGGGCCTCCGAGCGGGAAGCCCAGGCCGGCCTCGCGCGGCGCGAGCAGGAGCGGCTCGCGACGATCGATCGCGCGCGCCTCGAGATCGAGGAGGCACGGGCCCGCGTGCAGGAGACCCGCCACGAGATCCACGTGATCGAGACGGGGGTGCTCCCGGCAACGGAACGCGCCCTGGCCTCGATCCGTTCCGCGTACGAAGCGAACCGGAGCGACTTCCTGTCGCTGCTCAATGCCGAGCGTGATCTCGCGCGCGCGCGGCTGGGCTGGAACCGGGCGCGCGCGGAATACCGCATGGCCCTGGCCGATTGGGAGCGCGCGATCGCGAGTGACGACGCGCCGCTGCCGGAGGAGACGCGATGAACAGGGGAATCGCGATGTCGGTGGCCGCGGCGCTGCTCGCGCTGGCCGCGCTTCCGAGCTGCTCCAAGCGCGAGCGCGGGACGTCCCGGACGTCGACGGTAGCTTCGGTCTCCGGGTCGGCGCAGCGTGTCGGGGCCCTCCAGCTCGCGATCACGAACAAGCCCGAGCGTCCGATCGTGGGGGACAACACCCTCACGGTGGCGCTGCGCGATTCGGCCGGGACGTCGGTGCGCGGCGCGACGGTGAGCGCTCTCGTCTCCATGCCCGCGATGGGCGCGATGCCGCGCATGGAGAGCCGCGGCGAGTTCCGCGAGACACGGGCGGGAACGTACGAGGCCAAGTACGGGCTTGCCATGCAGGGGGACTGGGACGTCGCGGTCTCCATCCGAACGGCGGACGGCCGTCAGACGGAGGCGGTCTACCGGCTCAGCACGAACATGGGTGGGCTGGCCTTCGTCGGCGGCACCCCCTCGGCCGGCGGGCCGGCGGGAGCCACATCCGCGGCCGCGGACACCGCGATCAGCGCCCAGACCGTCACCATCGATCCCGGCCGGCGTCAGGCGATCGGCGTCCGAACGGCGCCCGTCACGACGCAGGAACTCACCGTCACGATTCGCGCGGCGGGGCGGGTCGCCTACGACGAGACGCGCCGGGCCGAGATCTCGCTCAAGTTCTCGGGCTGGGTGCGGGACATCCGGGTCGACTACGTCGGCCGCCAGGTGAGCCGCGGCGAGGTCCTCCTCACGGTCTACAGCCCCGAGCTGCTCTCGGCGCAGCAGGAATACCTCGAGGCACTCCATGGCGGCCCGGGCGGCGCCGACCTGGCGGCCGCGGCGCGGCAACGGCTTCTCCTGTGGGACATCGCGCCCTCCACTCTGGACGCGATTGCCGCCTCCGGGAAAGCCATGGAGAAGTTGCCCATCATCGCGCCGGTCTCCGGGGTGGTCCTGGAGAAGAACGTGGTCGCGGGAAGCTCCTTCATGGCGGGGCAGACCCTCTACAAGATCGCCCCGATCCATCCGGTCTGGGTCATCGCCAGCGTCTTCCAGTACGAGCTGCCGCTCGTTCGGGTGGGCATGGCCGCCCACATCCTGACCCCGTTCCCGGGCGAGCCGACGCGCACCGGACGGGTCTCCTACGTGAATCCCTTCCTCGATCCCGAGACCCGCACCGGGGAGGTCCGCGCGGTCGCGCCCAACCCGCTCGGCGACCTCAAGCCGGGCATGTTCGTGGACGTCCTGCTCGATCGCAGCCTCGGCCGGAAGCTCGCGATTCCCGAGAGCGCCGTGCTCTATGCCGGGGACCGGCGGATCGTGTTCGTGGATCTCGGCGGTGGCCGTCTCGCGCCGCGCGATGTCCGGCTCGGTGCCAAGGCCGGCGATCAATACGTGGTCGTGGGCGGGCTCAACGAGGGAGACATCGTCGTGACCTCCGGCAACTTCCTCGTTGCGGCCGAGGCAAGGCTTCGCTCCGCGACGGGCGAGTGGTAGGCCGGCCATGATCGAGCGGCTCATCGAATGGTGTGCGCGGAACCGGATTCTCACGATCGCGCTCGTGCTGATCGCGGCGACAGCTGGCCTGCGCGCGATCCGGCAGACGCCCCTCGACGCGATCCCCGATCTCTCCGACACGCAGGTCATCGTCTCGACCGAGTGGATGGGGCGGAGCCCGGACCTCGTCGAGGACCAGATCACGTACCCCATCGTGACGGCCCTACGCTCTGCGCCCGGGGTGCGCTACGTGCGCGGCCTCAGCATGATCGGCGACTCCTTCGTCTACATCATCTTCGACGACGGGGTGGACCTCTACTGGGCCCGGAGCCGGGTGCTCGAGTATCTCGCGGCCATCCAGGGGCGCCTCCCCGAGGGCGTCGTCCCAAAGCTCGGCCCCGACGCGACGGCGGTCGGCTGGGTGTTCGAGTACGCGCTCGTGGACACGACCGGTCAGAACGACCTGAGCCAGCTCCGCTCCTTCCAGGACTGGTACCTCCGCTACTGGCTCCAGAGCGTCGACGGCGTGGCCGAGGTGGCCTCGGTCGGCGGGTTCGTGCGGCAGTACCAGGTGGATCTCGATCCGCGGCGGCTCGAGTCCTACGGGGTCTCGATCCGCGAGGTTGCAACCGCGATCCAGGCCTCGAACAAGGACGTCGGCGGGAGCGTCCTCGAAGTGGGGGAGCACGAGCACTTCGTGCGCGGCCGCCCCTCGCTTCCCGTCCCTTCGTAGCAATGCCAAAGAACAGCGAACCAGGGCTGAGATCGAGATCGCTCTTCATGTTAGCGCTCACCGGAATTCGCGCCGAGGCC
>JAEHDN010000216.1 GCA_016880395.1 Candidatus Eiseniibacteriota bacterium | reverse complement strand
GCGCCTCGCTCTCGAGGACGTGGCGGCGGCAGCCGGCATCAGTCCCGACAAGCTCCGCCGCATCGTGCAGCACGGCCTCGTGACACCCGTCGCGCCGGGATCGTCGGAGTTTCCCGAATCGACCATCGCGCGGCTCAAGCGCATGCTCCGTCTCCACGTATCCCTGGGGGTGAGCCTCACGAGCGCCGCGATCATCGCGGACCTGCTCGAGAGGCTCGAGCGAATGGAATGGGAGTTGGATCACGTCGAGAGGACCTGGGGCTCTCGCCCCGGATCGCCGGCGGAGATGTGGTCGAAGGAAGATGATTCCGAGGATCCAGGGGGATGAGAGACCGGGGATCACCCGGGGCCGGCTTCGCTCGGCACGCTTCGTAGAGACTCGTCGCGCTACGACCTCGCCAGCACGGGCTCGCCGATCACCGCCCGGATCCGATGCGTCTTACCGTCCTCCCGCAAGGGGATCGCTCCGGCCTCGACCGGCGTCCCGTCCAGCTCCGCGGCCGTGACGCCTCGGCATCGGCGGCCGGGATTCTCGACGGAGATCTCGTAGCGGGTATTCCCGAAGCGCACGGTCGCTTTGAACCCGGGCCATTCGAACGGGATGCAGGGATTGAGCGCGAGGGTGTCGCCGCGGCGCTCGATGCCGAGGATCGCCTCCAGGCCGGTCCGGTACATCCAGGCGGCCGAGCCGGTATACCAGGTCCATCCCCCCCGGCCTGCGTGCATGGGATGGGCGTACACGTCCGCAGCGACGACGTAGGGTTCCACCTTATACCGACCCACATCCGCCGGGGTACGCGTGTGGTTGAGTGGGTTCAAGAGGTGGAACAGCTCGACCGCCTCGTCGCCGCTCCCCAGCCGGGACACGGCCATGACGACCCAGAGCGCGGCGTGCGTGTACTGGCCCCCGTTCTCCCGCACGCCCGGAATGTATCCCTTGATGTACCCGGGCTCGAGCGTCGAGGTATCGAAGGGTGGGTGGAGCAGGAGGAGCACGCGCCCGTCCCGGCGCATGAGATGGGTCCGCACGGAATCCATGGCGCGCTCCGCCCGCTGGGGCGACGCGGCGCCCGACAGCACGGCCCATGACTGCGCGATGGAATCGATCCGGCACTCCTCGTTCTGTGCCGAGCCGAGGGGCGTGCCGTCATCGAAATAGGCGCGCCGGTACCAGTTCCCGTCCCATGCCTGCTCGAGAACGGTTCCGAGCCGCGCGACCTCGTTCCGGTAGCGAGCGGCCCGGTCCGTGTCACCGCGGCGGTCCGCCACGTCCGCGAAGTCGCTCAGGACCTTCGAGAGGAACCATCCCAGCCAGACGCTCTCACCCTCCCCCTTCGGGCCCACCCGATTCATCCCGTCGTTCCAGTCGCCGCTTCCGATCAGGGGAAGTCCATGCTGCCCCGACGTGAGGCTTCGATCGACGGCCCGGACGCAATGCTCGTAGAGGGGCTCCTTCGAAGCCGATTCGGTGGGAGTGCCGTAGGCATCGAGCTGGTTCTCTTCGAGCGGCGGGGCTTCGAGGAACGGGACAACCTCGTCGAGTACCCCCTCGTCTCCGGTTGAATCGAGATAGCGGTTCACGGCGAACGGAAGCCAGAGGAGGTCGTCCGAGCACCGGGTCCGAACGCCGGCTCCCGAGTGGGCCTGCCACCAGTGCTGCACG
The DNA here is from genome assembly GCA_016880395.1 of Candidatus Eiseniibacteriota bacterium. Taxonomy (GTDB): domain Bacteria; phylum Eisenbacteria; class RBG-16-71-46; order SZUA-252; family SZUA-252; genus WS-9. Next base: position 1,236 of record JAEHDN010000216.1, on the reverse strand, counting down.
TCGCCCTCGACGAACTGCCGCCCGGCGGCGCGCAGGATATGCTCCCGATAGAGATCCGGCTGCGCGAGCGGGAGCGCCATCGAATCTTGAAGTTGATCCCGGAATCCGAACGCTCCTCCAGGCTGGTAATAGGCGGTACGCGCCCATAGCCGGCTCGAAACAGTCTGATAGAGAAGCCAGCGGTTCATGAGCAGGTCGAACGAGTCGTCCGGTGTGCTTATCTCCACCGCACCCAGGATGCGGTCCCAGGATCGCTCGACCTCTTCCAGCGCTCGGAGGGCGGCCGGAGCGGATCCGTGCGTGCGAACCAGCCGCAGCGCATCCTCGCGATCCGCGCCTTGCCCAAGCAGAAGGACGACCTGGCGTGTCTGCCATGGCTCCATCTCGAGCAGGACCTGCAGCGCCGCGCACGGCTGGAGTCCGGCGCCGAAGTTGTTCGCCAGCACGCGGCGCTCGAGGGCCGCGGGGTGCCGTACCGAACCGTGCCGTCCCAGGAACTCCCGCCGGTCACCCGTCGCCGAGAGCAGCGGTCCCGCATGCGCGAACGCGACCCGCCCCCGGAATTCCTGGTTGTAGGGGTTCTCCGCGAGCACGGCCGAGGTGGATGCATCCAGCTCCGTCCTCACGTGGACCTGCTCTCCCGCGCGAGGGGGTGAAAGCGTCCACTCGTTGTATGCGAAGACGCTCAACCGGCAGGCCCGGTCGCTTTCGTTTGCCACCGTGAGCAGGGCGAATCGTACCGGGTCGGAGCCGTGAACGAACACCGCGAGCTCGTGGCGGACACGCCGCCCGCGGTGCACGTACCGCGTCACGCCGGCGCCATGTCGTACCAGCCAGCGGCCTCCGTCGGGAGCGCGGCGCATCGGCCCCGGCGTCGCGCCCCAGGCGGCGCCCGTCTCCTCCTCTCGCAGGTAGATCGCCTCTCCGGTGGTCTCCGTGAGTGGGTCGTTCGCGAAGGGAGTGAGGCGGTTCTCGCGGCTGTTTTCGGACCACGTGTAGGCTGTGCCGGAGGCCGTCACGACGCTCCCGAAGTGCGGGTTGGCGAGAACGTTCGCCCACGGCAGAGGCGTTTCCTCGTCCCCGTTCAGGGCGATCACGTACTCGCGACCGCCGGTCGTGAACCCGCCACGCCCGTTCCAGTGGATGAGATGCGGAACCTCGATCTCCGACACGGCCTCGATGTCGTGCACCAGGGCCTGGGCCCGGGTGCGAATCATCGGGGCCGGCTCTTCGGGC
>JAEHDN010000215.1 GCA_016880395.1 Candidatus Eiseniibacteriota bacterium | reverse complement strand
CCAGCTCGATGAAGCGCGCCTCGAATCCGCTCTGGCGCGCCTTCCAGGAGAGGTAGAAGGGATCGATCGGGATGCAGTGGCCGCCCAGGCCGGGGCCGGGATAGAACGGCATGAAACCGAAGGGCTTGGTGGCTGCCGCCTCGATCACCTCCCAGACGTCGATCTTCATCTTGTCGCACATGAGCGCGACCTCGTTGACGAGACCGATGTTCACGCTACGGAAGGTGTTCTCGAGGAGCTTGACCGTCTCGGCGACCTGCGTCGACGCGACCGGAATGATCCGCTCGATGACGGTGCCGTAGAGCAGCGACGCCGCGCGCGTGCAATCCGGCGATGTGCCCCCGACCACCTGGGGGATGTTCTTGGTCTGGTACGTCGGGTTGCCCGGGTCGACCCGCTCCGGCGAGAAGGCGAGGAAGAAATCCTTCCCGGCCCGGAGCCCGCCTTCCTCGAGCATCGGGCGGACGAGCTCGTCCGTCGTGCCCGGGTAGGTCGTGCTCTCGAGCACGACGAGCGGTCCGCGCTTGCGCCAGGGCGCGATCTCCTGCACCGCGGCCACGATGTAGGAGACGTCCGGGTCCTTGGTCTTCCGGAGCGGCGTGGGGACGCAGATGTCGATCGCGTCCATCGACTTGAGCTCGCTGAACTCGAGGGTCGCGCGGAGCTTCCCGTCCGCCACCAGATCACGGACCTCGGCGGTCGGCACATCCTGGATGTACGAGCGGCCCGCATTCAGGATGCCGACGCGCCGCTTGTTGATGTCGAATCCCGTGACGCGGAATCCCTTCTTCGCGAACTCGACCGCGAGGGGCAGCCCCACGTATCCGAGCCCGATGATGCCGATCCGCGCCTTCCCCTCGCGCACCCGGGCTTCGAATTCCGGCAGGAGGGCTCCCCCGCCCCGCTTCCTCGCCGCCGTGGCGCGTGAACCGTTGCGTCCAGCCATCAAGCACCTCCCCGCTCGCGAGCCGCCGGCCGCGCGGCGGCGTCGCCCGGCGGGGGCGGCACCGCGGGCGTGCGGATCTCTCGCACGCGCTTCGGCTTCGGCGACTCATAGCCGTAGTAACGATAGTCGTAGTAGTAGGGCAGGCCGTCCGTGGCGTTGTTCAGGATGGCGCCTGCGATCTTCGGCTCGAGCGGCGCCAGGATCTGGCGCATGCGGCGGATCATCGTGACCTGCGTCGCTCCGGCCATGGCCACGACCAGGAGCGCGTCGACGTGCTCGGCGATCAGGAGCGGCTCCATCACGGGCACGACCGGCGGGCAGTCGATGAAGATGAGGTCGTACTGCGGGCGGAGCTGGTCGAGAAGCTCCCGAAACGCGATATCGTCATACGTGTCCCCCACGGATTTGGTCGGCCTCCCGCTCGGAATCGCGGAGAGGGTTCCGATCAAGGTCGAGCGCGTCGCTTCTTCGAAGGACGCGGAGCCTTCCATCAGCTCGGCCAGCCCCGGCCGCTGGGTCAAACCGAGCAACGAATGCATGGACGGACGCCTCAGATCGGCGTCGATCACCAGGGTCTTCCGCCGGAAGATCCGCGCCGCGACCATGGAGATCAGGCCGCAGATCGTGCTCTTTCCCTCGCCGCGGCCGGCGCTCGTGATCATGTAGGCCTTGGGCGGATGCGCCTCGTCCCGCTCGCGTCTCGCGAGCGTCTGGAGGAGCCGCCGCGCCTCGGTGACATGGGGCGCGTCCAGGTTGAAGCTGTCGAACAGAGTTCGCTGCGGACGCTTCACGATGAGGGCCTCGGAATTACTGTTTCGTCTCGGCCTTCATATCGGCCGGTCGGGGCGCGAAAACCGTGGCGTGCAGCGCGAAGAACGTCCCCGTCAGGAACAAAACGGTGAAGATGGCCACGACGGGCCAGTTGTTATGCCAGTAGGTGCCGGGGCGCGACCACCCCTCGATGCGCGGGAAGGTCGCGATGACGCGCGCGCCCAGCTCCTCCTCCGCCTGCTCCACCGAGCGGACGACGAGGCGGACCTTCTCGCCCAGCATCACGATGCCCGCCGCGCCGAGTGGGCCCAGGAGGGCCGCGACCGCGAAGATCTTGAAGGGGTCGGGCTCGGACGCGCGATACGGGAGCTGCGGCGGCTCGAGAACCGAGAGCCGGAGACCGAGACCGCTCGTCTCCAGAGCCTCGGAGATGCGGGAGGACGTCGACTCGCGCTTGAGCGCGTTCAAGAGCTCTCGGTTGGTGTCCACCTCGCCCTTGAGCCGCGCCAGCTCCATGTCCTCGCGAGGCGTGCTCTGGACGCTCCTCGTGTAGTCGACGATGTAGGACCGAAGTCGATCCCGCTTCGACGTCAGCGAGTGGATGATCGCGCGATCGAGGGAGATGCCGGTCGCGGCGGACCGGGCTTCGTCGCTCAGACTGCCGGGCAGCTGGCTCGCCTGGAGCTCGAGCTCGGCCAGGAGCATCTGGCGCGTCGAGGCGATGCTCATCTGGATGCCCGCGATGGCACGATCGGATTTCTCCTTGTCGCTCAGCGCCGCGGCGCTCGCGGACGACTCGAGCTCCACGAGGCGGGCTTCGAGCTCCGCGGCCTTGCCTCCCCGCAGGTCGGGCAGTGGCGCGTTGCCCGCTTCGGACGCGAAATCGTTCCGCTCGGACTCGAGGCGCTGCTTGACCTGGGCGAGCTCGCTCTCGGACATGTTGATGAGCCCGCGGGCGTCGTCCACGTTCTTGTCGTTGATGGGATTGCTCGTGAGGACGTTCCGGATCAGCGATTCCTGGTAGCGCTGATAGGCGTCCTCGGACTTGCGCAGCCGCTCTTCGTAAACGGTGATCTGGTCGGCGCTGAACTCACCGCGCGCCTGGACCCGCTCCAGGCTGGTTCGCTTGCTCTCCTCGATGAGCACGTCCGCGATGAGGCTCGCGACGCGGCGCGCGTCATCGGGAGTCGGACCGGCCGCGCTGATGCGGACGTACGTCCCCTCGACCGGCGTGACCCGGATGCGCTTGTTGAGGCGGGTGCTCGCAAAGCGGATTGAAAACTCATCGCGCGACACGCCCCGCCATTTGCGCGCAGCCTTGTTCGCGTCCTTGAGCACGTCGGGATCGCGGTTCATCCCCGTGCGGAGCGTGAGCTCCTGCATGAAGCGGCGGCTCCGGACCTTGCTGTCCACGAGGGCCACCCGCTCCCGAGGCGTGTCGCGATCGCGGTCCGCCTGGACCAGTGGCTGGAGCGCGGCGGAGACCTGGGCTTGATCGTCCAGGGCGACCAGCACGTGCGATTCGTAGACCGGGGGCGCGAGCGAGTAGTAGATGCCCGCCACGCATAGCGAGACCACGATGGGAACGACCAGGAGCCATCGGTAGCGGGTGATCCGCCAGACGACGTCGCGGATGTCGAAGACCTGCTGGGGCGGCTGCGACGGCAGCGGCGGCTGCGCGTGTGGATGCTGCTGAAGGTGCGGTTGCGGTTCCATGGCCATTCCGGTCAGTTGTTGTTGTTCCCGATGCTGTTTATGGCCGCAATGAGACCGAGCACGGTACCCATGATGCCGAGGAGACCGAGCCAGCCCACCCCCGCGATCCCTCGGGTCACCCGCGGAACGAAGATCGTATCGCCCGGTTGCAGCTCTGGATTGCCGGTCATCGAGGCGTGCCCCAGATACTGCTTGAGATCGATCTCCATCCGCATGATGCGCGGCCCGGCGTTGCGCACGATCTCGATCTTCGAGAAGTTGGCGTCCGATGTCGGAGTGCTCCGTATGAGCGCCTGAACCAGGCCCATGCCGGGATCCATCGGATGCGGTCCCTGCGCGCTCACGGCGCCGAAGATGTAGATCACGTTCCCCACTCCTCCCACGGAAGCGCCCCCGCGCGGCACGCGCACGGTGTCGCCGGGGCGGATGGGCTCCATCTCGTCGAGCTTCCCCTCGCGAATCGCGGCCGCCACGTCCACGGTGCGAAGCTCGTGGCCTGGCCCGGTTTCGCCCGGGATGACCTCGACCGCGCTCAGGTTCGCGTCCTCCGTCGGGCCGCCCGCTTCGGCGATCGCGTCCCAGACGCTCATCGCGGTGGCGCCGATCGAGTAGGTCCCGGGGATGAGGACCGAGCCGAGCACGAAGACCTTGCGGCTCCGATACTCGAGCACCGACACGATGACCT
>JAEHDN010000214.1 GCA_016880395.1 Candidatus Eiseniibacteriota bacterium | reverse complement strand
GCGCCCAGAGCGAACGGGATCTCGGTTCTCGGGTTGAAGGGGTTCGGCGCATTCGAGCCCAGCCGGTCGCGTGGCGACGGCGATGACGTCGCGACCGGCACCGCGCTGATGCCGGGATCGAATCGCAGGCGCGGGCTCCATGCGCCGCGTTGATCCTCCGCGTCGATCCCCCGGATCTCGAACCAGGTCGGCGCCGCGGGGGCCGGATCGATGCGCCACCGGCCGAGCGCGCTCTGCGTGCCGACGATGGTCGCTCCGGACTCCAGCGCGGTGGGCGTGATGTCGTCGAGATAGAGCCCCTCGCCGAAGTTGGAGCCATCCGTGACGCAGCGGAACCGGACGCGCGCCTGTCCGCCGGCCGGGAGGAAGAAGGCGGCGCGCGCGAAGGTTCCGCCGCTCGTGGCCGTGACACCGTTCCCCTCGTTCATGCCGAAGGGATCCAAGAACGTCGTGCGGTCCCCGTGGAGCGACAGCCATGTGAGACCTCCGTCGTAGGAGGCATCCGCGTACCAGTAGTCGTAGTCGTGCTCGAGATCCCAGTAGGCCATGACCACCAGACTGTCCCCGGCCGCCGCATCCGGGGCGTAGCGCGCGGTCAGAATGCTCGTCCGCATGTTCCCCGCTCCCGAGTAGAAGCTCCGCTGGCCGCTCGCGGTGCGCGCCGTGCTCCAGGAGAACCCGATCGAGTCCCACCGCGCGAAGCCCGACTCCGCGTCGTCGGGGCCCTGGTCCAGCGACGCAATCCGGAGGACCTCGTGCGAGACCACCGGATTGGCCGGATCGGGAGACGGATAGGACCAGAGGAGGTCGAGCGCGCCCGGAGGCGCGACCACGAATGAAGCGGTCCCGGGGCGAGCCGGGGGAACGATGCGGCGCGGAGTGTCGGCGTAGCGAAGCAGGGTGAGGACCGGACCCCAGTTCAGGTCGCTGGTCGGGCCGATCATGGCGTCGGGAGGGGCGAATCCTCCATCGTCCGCCGAGTTCACCTCGAACGTGAACGCGTACATCTTCGCCTTCTGGGACACGTCGCCGTAGGCCCAGTCATCCATCTCGCCGTTCGTCAGATAGATCGTCCCGTTCTTCGGATTCCCCGCGCGATACCCGTTCTGCAGGGAAATTGAGTCCCCAAAGGCTTCGAACACGGGCTGATCGGGCGTGTCGAGCGTGTCGTAGCCCCAGGGGTAGAGGAGGAGATCACCGTAGCTGTGGAACGAGGCCGATATCGTGAAGTCGTGAGCATTCATGAAATCGCGGAGCACCGCAGTCTCGGGCTCGGAGAACGGCCCCGTGCCTCGATAGACCTCCGACGACGGCGTCGGGCTCGAGCCGAGATCGTCAAAGCCCCACTGGTAGGCGTAGTTCCTGTTCAAATCGACGCCGAAGGTCCCGTCGGGGTTCGGGCGCCGGTTCTTCCGCCACCAGGAGTCGGACTGGCCCGAGGTGTGGCTCTGCAGGTAGAAGTATCCGTCCGGGTTCACGATCGGGACGATCCAGATGTCCCTCGTGTTCGCGAGCGCCGTGAGGATCGGATCGACTCCGTAGCCGTCCAGAAGGCGGCGCATGACGTAGAGCGGGAGCTCGACGCTCATCATCTCCCGGGCGTGGTGGCACCCGACGAAGAGCACCTGCGGCTCTCCCTCGTCCACCCCGACCTGGTCCGAGATCCTGATCGCGACGATGGGACGCCCCTCGAGAGAGCTCCCGATGGTGTCGAGGACCGCGATCGAGGAGTGGGCCGACGCATAGGACGCCATCTCCGCCATGGTCTCCGACAGATTGTGGTAGGCGCCGAGATTGGGATTGATCGTGGGGCTCTGGGGCGCGAGGACGGATGGGCCCATCGCGATCGGGATGGGATCGAATCCGAGCGCACGCACCTGATCGCGCTCCGCGTCCGTCAAGATGAGGTCGAGGGTCTGGCCCGGCCCCGTGCCGGCCACGTCGAGACCGAGGGCGAGAAGGGGTCGGACGTCCTTCACCGCCGTGAGTGAGATGCGATAGAAGGCGCGCGGGGGCGTAGCCCGGGCGGGCGCAGCGCCGAGGACGAAAAGGGCTGCGAGGAGCAGAAAGCCAACGGCCTTGGCGGATCGAGGTGTCATGGGCGCCGGATCGGCACCCATCATTATATCACGGCCGCGCCGGTTACACGGCGCGTCCCCCGGCTCAGGGCCGGAGCCGGTTCAGGAGCCGCGGGAACGGAATGGCCTCCCGGAGGTGCTCCACCCCGCAGATCCAGGTCAGCGCCCGCTCGATCCCCATGCCGAACCCACTGTGAGGCACGGATCCGTAGCGCCGAAGGTCGAGGTACCACTCGAACGCTTCCATCGGGAGCTGATGCTCCCGGATGCGCTCGACGAGCGTGTCGTAGTCGTCCTCGCGCTCCCCACCTCCCACGATCTCCCCGTAGCCCTCGGGCGCGAGGAGATCGCAGGAGAGGGAGAGCCGGTCGTCGGCCGGGTCGCGCTTCATGTAGAAGGCCTTGATGGCCGCGGGGAATCGGTGCACGAAGAAGGGGCGGTCGAACCCCTCGGTGAGCACGGTTTCGTCGGTACCGCCGAAATCGGTCCCCCACTCGAACGGGAGCCCCTTCTCCTTCAGCCGCCGCGTCGCCTCGTCGTAGGAGATGCGGGGGAACGGCACGCGGACCCGTTCGAGGGCGGCGATGTCGCGGCCGAGGATCGCGAGCTCCGGCCGGCGCTCCTCGATCACCCGCGCCACGATGGCCTCCACGAACCGCTCGATCCAGACCATCACGTCGTCGAGCGTGGCGTAGGCGATCTCCGGCTCGACCATCCAGAACTCGATCAGGTGGCGGCGTGTCTTCGACTTCTCCGCCCGGAACGTGGGCCCAAAGCAGTAGGAGCGGCCGAACGCGGCGGCCGTCGCCTCGTTGTAGAGCTGCCCGCTCTGAGTGAGATAGGCCTTCTCGTCGAAGTACTCGGTCTCGAAGAGGGTCGTCGTTCCCTCGCAGGCGTTCGGCGTGAAGATGGGGGCGTCCGCGTTGATGAAGCCCTCGTCGTTCAGGAAGCGGCGGCACGCATCCACGAGCGTGTGGCGGATGCGGAGGATCGCGTGCTGGCGCTGCGAGCGGATCCAGAGGTGCCGGTGGTCGAGCAGGAACGGGGTCCCGTGCTCCTTCGGCGTGATCGGATAGTCCCTGCTCTCGGAGACGATCTCGAGGTCCTTCAGCGTGAGCTCGACGCCGCTCGGCGCGCGACGGTCCTCGCGCACGGCGCCCCGCACGCGCACGGCGCATTCCTGGGTCGCCGCACCGCACCGCGTGAAGACCTCCTCGGGCAGCTCTGCCTTCGAGGCCACGCACTGGACGACCCCGCTCCCGTCCCGGACCTGCAGGAACTCGAGCTTGCCGCCGGAACGGCGGTTGTAGAGCCATCCCTCGATCGTCACGTCCTGGCCGACGTGTTGCTTCAGGGACTCGATGCGGACGGATTCGGACGACATGCGTGGGTCTCCGGTTCGGGACAGGGGCACGATTCGGAACGGCGAAGGATACTCTGGGGACAATTCCCTTGACACCCCTTTCGTGCCGCCCCTAACGTGCGGACGTGACGCGCCGAACGCATGGAGTGCGCTTCCGGACCGCGTGCGCGGATCGCCGATGCGATCCGTCCCATGGCGTCGCGCTCCTCACCGCCGCTCTCCCCTCTCTCATCGTTGCCCTGATCCTTCTGGTCGCGCCGTCCGCGGCCGCGGCTCCGGACGCCGCCTCGCTCGCATCCGCCCTTGCCGACAAGCACGACGCCGGGGTGACGCGCGCCCTGGCGGCCGCGCAGGCCTGCTACCGCGAGGCCCTCGCGCAGGAGGCCGGGGGTAACACGGCCGAGGCCCTGCGACTCCTCGAGGCCGCCTCCGCGTTCGACCCCGAGTTCCCGGATCCCCACTTCACGGCCGCCCGCCTCGACCTGTTCCGCGCCCCAGACAAGGCCGTGGCCGAGATGTCGGAGGCGTTCCGGATCCTCGCGCGAAGCTATCCCTGGCAGCGCCACCTGCTCGCCAACACCGCGACCGGACTGGTCTTCGTCTGGATCGTGGGGCTCCTTCTCGCAGTCGTGGGGATCGTGCTCCGCCACCTGCCCCACCTGCTCCACGTGATGCAGGAGGTCCTCGGGCGCCGGTCGACGGTGGCTGTGCGCGGCGCGGCAGCGGCCGTGTCGCTCTCGCCGCTCCTCTGGGGTCTCGGCGTCGTTCCGACCACGGCCGTGTACGCCGGGCTCGTCTCCTTCCGCTTGAGCAAGCGCGAGCTGGCGCTGGTGCTCCTCTTGCTGCTCTCGACCATGGGGCTCGCGGCCGGGGTCGGTCTGATCGCCCCGTGGGCGGGCGCCCCCACGCTCGAAGGACCGAGCATGCTGGTGAATCGCGCGATGAGCACGGGCTACGATCCCGACCTCGCCGGAGCGCTCCTCGCCTGGGAGAGCGTCGACCCCCAGGAGGCCCTCTACCCCTTCGCGCTCGGCACGATCGCCCGCCGAAGCGGCGATCTCGATCTGGCCGAGCGCCAGCTCACGCAGGCCGCAGTGCTCGCGCCGCGCTCGTCCTGGATCCTGACCAACCTCGGCAACGTCTACTTCGCCCGCGAGGACTACGCGCGCGCGCGGTCGACCTACGAGGCCGCCGCGGCGGCCGATCCGTCCACGGTCGAGCCCCACTACAATCTCGCCCAGGTCTATACCAAGCAGCTCATGTTCACCGAGGCGAGCCGGGAGCAGTCGCGCGCCTCCGCGATCGCGTTCGATCGCGTCCGGGACTTCAGCCGCTGGAGCGCTCCACAGCTCAACCGGACGGTGATGGACGCGAGCCCCCCGGAGCCGAGGCTCTGGGGCCTCGCCAAGGATCGCGCCACGTTGCGCGGTCCCACCGCGCTCTCCGGGAACCCCTTCCTCGTCGCCGTCTCCAGACTCTCGCCTCCGGCTCCGTTCGGCCTCGTGTTCGTCCCCGGGCTCTTTCTGATCTTCACCCTGGTCGGACAGCTCCTCGGACGGAACCTGGCGACGCTCCACTGCTCCAACTGCCAGAAGATCATCTGCCGTCGCTGCGTGAAGCGGATGCAGCAGAGAGCCTTCTGCGAGAGCTGCCACCGCTCGGTCAAGGACCTCAAGTCGAGCGAGTTCACGCGGCTCCTCCTCACGCGCCAGGGCCGGAGCGCGGCTCGGAGGCGCACACTGTGGCAGGCGATCCTCACCTTCATCCTTCCCGGGGGCGGTCAGATTCTCCGCGGCGCGAGCCTCTCCGGATTCGCTGCGATTCTCGTCATGACCGCCGCGGCCACGCTGGTCATCTCGAACGGCGCTCTCGTGCCTTCGCTGGACGTGCTGCCACTCGGAGGACCCGGCCTCACGAAGCGCATCCCCTTGATCCTGCTCTTCCTCGTCACGTACGCCGCCACCGTGGCTCGCTACTTCGCCACGACGACGACGCGGATCCCCGACTTCGTCGCGTTTCCCGAGCGCGGCGCTCCCCGGGCACCGCGTCGTCGCGACCGAGAGATCGGGAGGTCCTGACATGGCACTGCAAGGGAACCTGGACGACTTCAGCCTTCCCGAGATCCTCCAGCTCATCGCGGTCCAGCAGAAGTCGGGTGTCCTCAAGCTCACCGCGGGAGAGGACGTCGCGGTCATCTTCTTCGAGGCTGGCAAGATCGTCTCGATGCGGGACCGCCGTCGGAACGCCCGGGACCCGCTCAAGCCCTTCCTGGTGCGGACCGGCCGGCTGAGCGAGGCGCAGCTCAAGCAGATCGAGACGATCGAGGCGGAGAGCCGGCGGGAGCTGACCGACATCCTCCTGAGTGGAAACTATCTCTCGAGCGACGAGCTGACGCACGTCCTGGAGCAGCAGATCCAGGACACCCTCCACCAGCTCCTCACCTGGAAGTCGGGCTCGTACCACTTCTCGGGAGACGCACGCACGGTGCCGAAATTCGCCGTGAACGTGCGCCTGAACACCGAAGGGCTCCTGATGGAGAGCATGCGGCGGATCGACGAGTCCACCCGCTACAAGGAGACCTTCACCTCGCTCGCCATGGTGCTCCGCCCGAAGCCCCTCGCGACACCGCCGAAGGAGATGTCGCCCCAGGAGCAGCGGGTCCTCCCGCTGGTCGACGGACTCCGGCCTCTGCGCGACGTGCTCTCGCAGTCCCGGCTCGTCGAGTTCGAGGCGCTCGAGGCGCTCCACCGCCTCCTCGATCTCGGTGTGATCGAGGTGTCGCTCGGCGCGGCTCCCGCGAAGGTCACGCCCATGGTCCCCGACACTCCCGCGACGCCGGCGCAGCCGTCCTCGAACGCGGCCATGGCCGTGGGGGTGGCGCTCCTCGTCGTGCTTGCATCGGCCGCGATCGGAACCATGGCATCGCCGAGCCTCCTCCGCCGCGCGGACCGCGTGGGCGTGGGCTCTCCGAAGGCGATGCCCCCCGAGATCGCCCACGTCGACGAAGCCGCGCGCGTCACGCTCGCGCTCGAGACCTACCGCCGCGTTCGCGGCTCCTACCCGCCGGACCTCGGAACGCTCGGTCATCAGGGGTTCCTGCCCGCTTCGCTCGCTCGATCCGCGGGCGAGCGGTACGTCTACCAGAGCCAGGGGTCCACTTACTCGCGCGTTTTGCGTTGATCCTGTAGCCCGGCCGAGGTGGGGCATGGCCTCCGGGCGCTTCGCATCGCGCTTCGCGCTCGCTGAGGCTCCCCTCT
>JAEHDN010000213.1 GCA_016880395.1 Candidatus Eiseniibacteriota bacterium | reverse complement strand
TCGCTCACCTGAACGAGCCCATCATCGGTGCCGACATACAGCAGCCCTTCCTTCAGCGGCGACTCGTCGAGCGAAACGATGGTTCGAGGCGGGCGAGTGGGTCTACATCACCGGGCCGAGCGGCGCCGGCAAGTCCACGCTGCTGCGTCTCGTGTCGCTCGCCGAGCCTCCCACCCGCGGCCGCGTCGAGGCGGAGCGGGGCATGCGGCGCGCGATCGGAATGCTCGCGCAGGAATTCCGGCTCCTGAACGACCGCAACGTCTACGAGAACATAGCGCTCGCCTGCCGCATCGCGGGCGTCTGGGAAAAGGAAGAGATAAGCCAGCGCGTGACGCCGCTCCTGGAGGAAATGGGCCTCCGCAGCATGGAGACTCTGTATCCGGGCCAGCTCTCCTCCGGCGAGAAGCAGCGTGTCGCGCTCGCCCGGGCGCTCGTCCGCCACCCGAGGATCCTCATCGCCGACGAGCCGACCGGAAACCTCGATCCGCCCGCCGCCGCGCAGATCTTCTCGCTCATGCGCCAGTACCGCGACCGAGAGACCCTGGTGCTCGTCGCGACGCATGCCGAGGATTGGACGCAGCGTCATCCCGGACGCGTGATCCGGCTCGAGCAGGGCGTCGTGCGGTCGGACCAGCCGGGACCGGAGCCCGCCGGGAGCGCCGCCCCGAGCGCGGTCGGAGGAATCTGATGGGGCCGCTCCGCTACATCTTCACCGAGCTCTGGCGCACGCTGAGCCGCCACCGGACGCTCTGCGTCGTGAGCGTCCTCTCCATGTCCTCGATCCTGCTCATCCTTCTCCTCTTCATGATGGTGCTCACCGGGGTGGACACCTACACCGACCAGCTCGAGTCGCGCGAGGAGATCTCGGTCTTCCTGAACGAGGGGCTCTCGCGCTCCGACGTGGACGTGCTCGCGGGACGCCTGAGGCTCATGACCGGCGTGGACAGCGTTCGGTTCGTGAGCAAGGACGAGGCCTGGGAGCAGTTCCGCGCCGACGTCGCCGACGAGGCGCTGCTCCAGGCGGTCGGGGGGAATCCGCTCCCCGCTTCCTTCGTGGTCCGTCCCAAGCCCGAGTACCGCACCGCCGAGGGGGTGCGCTCGATCGCGCGCCAGGCGGAGACGCTTCCGCACGTGGAAGACGTGCGCTACGCGGGCGAGTGGGTGCTCCGCGCCGAGCAGGTGACGAGCACGCTGCACCAGATCGGAGCGGTCCTGGGGCTCATCATCCTGGTCGGCGTGCTCTTCGTCGTGGGGGCGACGACGCGCCTCGCCATTCAGGCCCGGCTCGACTCGCTCCACGTGATCCGGACCCTCGGAGGCGGATTCCTCTTCACCGCCGCGCCCTATCTCGCCGAGGGATTCGTGCTCGCCACGATTTCCTCGATCATCACCATCCTGCTCGCCCGCGGCATCCACGACGCCCTCGCCGAGGGGCTCTTTCATCTCCCCATGCCCACGAACGACATACTGCTGGGCTTCGCCGCCGTGGGGGGCCTCCTCGGGCTGCTCGGGAGCTGGATCGCGGTCGCGACCCTCCCCAGGAAATGGCTGCTCTAGACGCCCGATCAGTGACGGCGAGACTCGCCCTGGCGCTGGTGGGCCTGGGGAGCTTCGGGCCGATGGCCCGCCCGGCGCACGCCCAGGGCGCGCGGTCCCCCGCTTCGGCGGAGCCGCCCGCGGCCGCGGCACCCGCGCC
>JAEHDN010000212.1 GCA_016880395.1 Candidatus Eiseniibacteriota bacterium | reverse complement strand
TCCCCCTCGGCGCCGGGGAGCGCGTGCCACAGCTCCTCGGTGAGGAACGGCATGAACGGATGGAGCAGGCGCAGCACCATGGAGAAGACCTGCGTGATCGTGTATCGAACCGCGGCCGCGTCCGGCGTCGATGGGTCGGCGTAGAGCCGAGGCTTCGCCAGCTCGAGGTACCAGTCGCACAGCTCGCGCCACGTGAAGTCGTAGACGTCCTTCGCCGCGTCGCCGATCCGATAGGTCTTGAGGTTCCGCGTCACCGAGCGCGCGGTGGCCGAAGCACGGCTGAGGATCCAGAGATCGGCGTCGTTCAGGACCGGCCGCGCCCTCGCCTCGTCGGGCACGAAGCCCTCGAGATGCGGATGGACGAGCCGGAACGCGTTCCAGAGCTTGTTCGCGAAGTGGCGCCCCAGATCCACCTTCTCGTCGGAGAAGCCATGGATGTCGGCCCCCTGCGGCGAGAGGAGCACGAGCGTCATGCGGAGCGAATCCGCCCCGAAGCGGTCCATCAGCTCGAGCGGATCGGAGGAGTTGCCGAGCGATTTCGAGAGCTTCCGTCCCATGGCGTCGCGCACGATCCCGTGCAGGTAGACCTGCCGGAAGGGGCAGCTCCCCATGAACTCGTATCCGGCCATCACCATTCGAGCGACCCAGAAGAAGATGATGTCCGGTCCGGTCACGAGCACCGATGACGGATAGAAGCGCTGGAGATCGGGCGTCTCCTCGGGCCAGCCCAGGGTCGAGAAGGGCCAGAGCCAGGACGAGAACCACGTGTCGAGCACGTCCTCGTCCTGCTTGAGCACCGAGCCGCCGCACTTCGGACACGCGGTCGGGGTCTCGACCGCGACGATCTGCTCCTGGCATGCCTGGCAGGTCCAGACCGGGATCCGGTGCCCCCACCAGAGCTGACGCGAGATGCACCAGTCGCGGATTCCCTCGAGCCAGCGGAGATACACCTTCTCCCACCGGCGGGGAACGATCGCCAGCTCGCCATTCTCGATCGCTGCGTACGCGGGCTCGGCGAGCGGCTTCATCTTCACGAACCACTGGAGCGAGAGATAGGGCTCGACGATCGTGTCGCAGCGGTCGCAGTGCCCCACCGCGTGCCGGTGCGGCTCCACCTTCACGAGCAGCCCGCGGTCCTGGAGCGCCTCGACGATCCGCTGCCGCGCCTCCTCCCGCGTGAGCCCGCGGAAATCGCCCGCGTTCTCGTTCATCACCGCGCTCGGGTCCATCACCGTGATCGGCGTGAGCCCGTGGCGCTGCCCCATCTCGAAATCGTTCGGATCGTGTGCCGGGGTGATCTTCACCGCTCCCGTGCCGAACTTGGGATCGACCGCCTCGTCCAGGATGATCGGCATCTCGCGGCGCAGGAAGGGCAGGATCGCGGTCTTCCCGTGGAGCGGCGCGTAGCGCTTGTCCTTGGGATGCACCGCCACGGCGACGTCGCCGAGCATCGTCTCCGGCCGCGTCGTCGCCACCATGAGCTTCCGCTTCGAGTCCTTCACCGGGTACTGGATCGTGTAGAGCTTGCCGTCCGTGTCGACGTGGTTCACTTCCTCGTCGGAGAGGGCGGTGTGGCAGCGCGGGCACCAGTTGATGATCCGATTGCCGCG
>JAEHDN010000211.1 GCA_016880395.1 Candidatus Eiseniibacteriota bacterium | reverse complement strand
GGTCTTCGACTTCGGCCGGAGCAAGGTCGACAGCGGGTCCTACCACTTCAAGCGGCACTGGGGCTTCGAGCCGACGCCGCTCGCGTATCAGTATCATCTGCCGCGGGGGAAGTCGCTTCCCGACCTGAGCCCCCGCAATCCGAAGTTCTCGATCGCGATCCGGGTCTGGCGGCGCCTCCCGCTCCGGCTCACGCAGTGGGTCGGCCCGCACCTCGTGCGCTACTTTCCGTGAACATCCTCTATCTCTGCCACCGCATTCCGTTCCCCCCTGACAAGGGGGACAAGATCCGTTCCTACCACCAGATTGAATCGCTCGGCGCGCGCCATCGCGTGCACGTGGCGACGTTCGTGGATTCGGCCGAGGACGAGCGCCACGTTCCGGAGCTGAGAGGGCGGTGCGCGAGCCTCTGCGTGGACCGGAGGACGGCGCGGACGAACCTGACGCGCGCGGCCGGCGCCCTCGTGACGGGGGAGCCCTTCTCGGTCGCGTGCTTCCGCTCCTCCCGGATCGCGCGCGGGGTGGAGCGCGTGCTCCGTGAGGAATCGATCGATCTCGCCCTCGTCTTCTCCTCGGGAATGGCCCAGTACGTGGAGCGGGCGGACGGGATCCCGCGCGTGGTCGACTTCGTCGACGTCGACTCGGAGAAGTGGAGGGCGTACGCCGCGTGGGACCGGGGTCCGCTCCGGTGGCTCTACGCGCGCGAGGCGAAGCTCCTCCTCGAGCACGACGCCCGGATCGCACGCGCTTTCGACCGGTCGCTCTTCGTCTCGGAGACCGAGGCCGCGCTCTTCCGCGAGCGGACTGGGGCGGCCGGTGTCTCCGCCATCCCGATGGGGGTCGATCTCGACTACTTCCGTCCCACACCCGAGCCCTCGAGGGAGCCCGTGCTCGTCTTCGTCGGCATGATGAGCTACATGCCGAACGTGGACGCCGTGCGGTTCTTCGTGGGCGAGGTCCTCCCGCGCATCCGACGGGAGGTCCCCGACGTGCGATTCCTCATCGTGGGCCGCGAGCCGGCGCCCGCCGTGCGCGCGCTCGCCGATCCGCCGCATATCGAGGTGACGGGCTCCGTTCCGGACGTGCGCCCCTACCTGCGCCGCGCCGCTGTGGCGATCGCTCCGTTTCGCGTGTCGCGCGGCATGCAGAGCAAGGTGCTCGAGGCCATGGCGTCGGGTCTCCCCGTCGTCGGCACGAGGCTCGCCTTCCAGGGGATTCCGGCCGGCCGGGAGGATGGCGCCGAGGCGGTGGAAGGCGCGGACTCTCTCGCGGATGCGATCGCGAAGCTCCTCGGCCAATCCGACGAACGACGCGACCGCGGCGCCCGCGCGCGGCGCTACGTCGAGCGGCATCACCGCTGGTCCGACCAGGGGGAAGCGCTGGATTCGCTCCTCGAGGAGGTGCTCGCGACACGGCGAGGCTCGGCCGCGCGGGTCGCGGACCGACCGGCTGGGGCTCGAAGCGCGGGAGGTCCTTCTGTATAATCGTCTCTCGAACCAGCCCGACCCACGGCTCGCCGCCGTGGAGGCTCCGCGGCCGGGCCACCGCTCCCCCAACCACCACGATCGATCCCATGTGCGGCATCGCCGGCGCGGTTGAGACCGCCGATCCATCTCGCCTGAACGAGCCCGTCCTCCACCGGATGGCGTCGCTCATCGCCCATCGCGGTCCGGACAACCAGGGCGTGTGGCTCGCGCCGCCCGTCGGACTGGCCCATCGCCGCCTCTCGATCATCGACCTGAGCGCGGCGGGGAACCAGCCCATGTCGCTCGAGGGGACCGGGCTGACCATGGTCTTCAATGGGGAGATCTACAACTTCC
>JAEHDN010000210.1 GCA_016880395.1 Candidatus Eiseniibacteriota bacterium | reverse complement strand
CGTAGGTCTCCCGGGCCAGCCGCTCCACGTCCTCGGGGCGCGAGACGTCCACGCGCAGGGGCAGCACCGTCGCGCCCTTCCGCCGCAGCCCCTCCGCCGCCGTCGCGAGGGCCGGCCCCTCGATGTCGGCCATGACGACCTTCGCGCTCTCGGCGGCGAAGCGCTCGGCGAGCGCGAGCCCGATCCCGCTCGCCGCACCCGTCACGACCGCGACCCGATCCCGGAACGTCTTCACGCGCGCTCCTCCCTTCGCATCGCGGCGAGCGCCGCGTCGTGCAGCAGGCCATTGCTGGCGCAGACGGTGCTGCCGTAGATGCCGGAGCCGCCGTCGAGATCCGTGAGCCGGCCGCCCGCCTCTTCCACGACGACCTTGAGCGCGGCCACGTCCCACGCCTTCACGGTGGTCGAGAGCGCGATCTCCCCCTGCCCCTCCGCCACCCAGAGGTAGGCCGAGAAGTCGCCGAAGCCGCGCTGCACCTGCGTGCGATCGGCCAGGCGCAGGAAGCCGTCCCAGTAGGTGCTCCGCCGCAGGAAGTTCACGGAGGAGTGCACGACCAGCGCGCGCTCGAGCGCGTCCACCGGGGACACGCGGATCCGCGCGCCGTCGCGGTAGGCGCCCTGCCCCCGCCACGCGGTATGGAGCGTCCCGGTGACCGGCTGGTAGACCACGCCCGCCGTGACCTGGCCCTCCTCCTCGAGCCCGATGAGGACCGCCCAGGTGGGGATGCGCCGCACGAAGTTCCGGGTCCCGTCGATGGGATCCACGATGAAGCGCCGCGCGCGCGGACCCGACTCGCCCAGCTCCTCACCGAGCGCCCCGTGATCGGGGCAGCGGGCGCGCAGCACGTCGAGGATCGCGGCCTCGGCCGCGCGGTCGGCCTCGGTGACCGGGGACCGGTCCGCCTTGAGCGACACCGAGAAGCCCTGCCGCCGATAGTGCTCGAGCGCCGTCGCGCCCCCGGCACGCGCGGCCTCCACCATGGCGTCGAGTCGAGGGTCCACCCGGAGAGCTTACAACGGTGTCGGCCGGCGGTGGTGGAAGGCCGTGGATGGAGGAGCTCCTGGGCGCGGACTCCCGGTGGCGAGCCGACTCCTCACACTTCTCGCTGCCTCGTGAAGGTGAGCTTCAGGACGCCCGCCTCGGCGGTGCGGTCGACGATCGTCGCGATGTGGCCCAAAGCATGGATCACGCGCGGGTTGCTCCACTGCACATGGGCGACGAACGAGCGGATCCCGCGGCTCTCGCCCAGCACCAGGAGATGATTGAAAAGCACGTGGCCTAGTCCATTGTGCTGCCAGACGTCCACTCTTCGTGGGGAGGGTTCGAGCAAGGCATCCGCCCAGGATGCCGGCAATCGGGCCGGACAGGCAAAGAAACGCTGATACCTCGAGCGTTCTCCGAGCCTGCCGTACAACTCAGTGAGCGCTTCCCGATCGTTGACACGCAGAGGGCGGATCCCGACCTCGGAACGGGTGGACCCGCCCGGGAGTGTGCTCGTCGCCTCCCGGCGCACCCGGAGCGATGCGCCCAGTAAGCACAGCTTCCCGTTGACATCGTCCTCCGGGCGAGCGCATTAGTCGAACGCTATCCGGAGTCTCCGGCCTGCGAAAGACACGCATCAGCTTGGGGGATGCTATGGCAAAGCGGGTACGACTTCTGGTTCCGCTCTTCCTGGTGACCTCTCTCCTCACGTCTTCGGCGTGGGCGGCAACGGAGTCGACGACGGGAGGGACCGGCACCCCACCGAAGGGAGAGGACATCGGCATCACGCGCCTCGTCGCCATCATCACGGCGATCGGAGCGCTCGGCATGGCGGCCTTCAGCCTGGTCGACGCGACCAAGGCCTTTGGGGGCGGCGTATCGAACTGCGGGCTCCCCGGCCTCAACCGCGTGGTGAGTCGCTTCTCGGACGCGCTCGATCGGGCCTTGGGCACAGACGAGAAGGGCAAAGCCGAGTGGCGCCGGGTGGTCCGTTCTCACTGGATCAACGGGCGGCCCCGAGCCGAGCAGAAGGCGATCGTGAAGTCACTGATCCGCCTCGGGCTCGCGCCGCAGACGGCGCCCGAGCTCGCGAAGGCTGGTCAGGTGAACGCGGGTGCGCTCGTGGCGGTCGCGGAGAAGCTCGAGGTGGGAACCGCGCTCAGCGAGGTCGATCTCAACGTCCTCGGCCGACTCGACGCGTCGGTCGAGGCACAGCTCGACGCCGCCTTCGACCGCGCGGACCAGCTCTATCGGAACGTGGCGCGCGTGTTCGCCGCGGTCTTCTCGATCGGGCTGGCGTTCCTGGCCACGTGGGCTCTGGGATGGGATGGCTGGGCGTTGGCGCTCTTGATCGGACTCCTGGCGGTCCCGCTCGCGCCCATCGCCAAGGATCTCGCCTCGTCGCTCCAGGCCGCCGCCGCCGCGATGAAGGCGGCCAAGTGACGGGCCCGTGACTCTCTTCCTCGACTTCCGGACGGACGGCGCGGGCGGCGGCATCCTCGACGAGCCGCGCGTCCTCGAGGGCAATGGCCTGGTCGACCCGCCGGAGCTGCGGTATCTCGGCCAGACGCTTCCGGCCGCTCGGATCGCCGGTCGCGAGGTCGTCTTCGCGACGCACGGCTTCAACGTCTCTCGCCGGGAAGGTGTGCACGCGCTCGCGCGGCTGGAACGCGACTTGAATCTCCCGCCGGCATTCGTGTTCGTCGGCGTCCTCTGGCCCGGTGACTGGTGGATCCCGGTTGTCAACTATCCCGCAGAAGCCGGAGACGCCGTCCAGTGCGGGCGTCTCCTGGCGAAGTTCGTCAACACGAGTCTGTCTCTCGCGGGCGAGGTGTCTCTCGTTTCGCACAGCCTCGGCGGGCGGTTGGTGCTCGAAACCGTGAAGCATCTCAGTCGCCCAGCGCGCGAAGTCTGCGTGCTCGCCGCCGCCGTCGACGACGACTGTCTCACCGGTCCGCAATACGACGCCGCACGCCAGAATGCGAAGCGCATCAGCGTGCTCGCCTCGAGAGGAGATCTGGTGCTACGGATTGCCTATCCGGCCGGCGACTTCCTCTCGGACGTCTTCTACGACGACGACGATCCCGCGCGAAAGGCGCTCGGCTATCACGGTCCGCGGCCGCGCGCGGAGCACGTCCTCCACGCGCAAATTCCCGGCCACGAATATGGGCACGGTAACTACTTTCCACCGTCCGATCTGAACAAGCCGAACGGCACGCAGAAGCCGGAGGCGTTTGTCTCCGAAGCGCTGCTCGGTGTGCCGCACGGCTGGCCGTGAGCGGCTCTCTACCGCGCGGCGACAACCCCGGAGGCCAGGGTTGTCGGGGGGCATGCACTCCTGAATGCTCGTGAAGGCGACCCGAGCACTGCGGTATGCTGTGCCGCCATTCACTCACGAGGAGGAGACCGATGACCCCCGAAAATCCGACCGACGGCCCCCGCTTCACGCTCCTCACCGAAGCCACCATGACCCCGCGCCAGCGCGAGAGCTACCAGGGCATCGTGTCGGGCCCGCGCAAGGGGGCCCGCGGGCCCTTCAACGCGCTGCTGCGCAGTCCGGAGGTGGCCGACCGGGTGCAGAAGGTCGGCGAGTACATCCGCTTCCAGTCCACGATCCCGGCCGCGCTCAACGAGATGGCCATCCTGATCACCGGCCGCTTCTGGGGCGCGCAGTACGAGTACTGGGCGCACAGCCGCCTGGCGCGCGAGGCCGGCCTCCCCGACGCGATCATCGACGCGATCGCGGAGGGCCGCCGCCCGGCGCCGATGAGCGACGACCAGCGCATCGTCCACGACTTCTGCAGCGAGCTGTTCCGCGACAAGGCGGTCTCCGACGTCACGTTCAAGGCCGTGGTCGGGCGCTTCGGCGAGCAGGGTGTCATCGACCTCATCGCGGCCAGCGGCTACTACTCGATCGTCTCGATGGTGCTGAACGTGGACCGCTATCCCCTACCCGCCGGGGAGCATCCGCCACTCAAATCGCTCTAGCCGTTCCCCCTTGACAGCGGTCGGGCGCTCTCGTAACGTCCCGGCCGTCAGCGACTTGGCGCTCCCCGGAAAGTTCCTTGCCACAATGGGCCTGTGGCATCCCTCAAGGGAGAGGTGATGGGTGGCGGACGTCCCCAGCCGGTTCGTGCGGCAGCCGACCCCGGCCGAGCGCTCGGAGCTGATCCGGCTCCGGGACGCGGGCCCCGTGGGGCGGCGCGCGCGCGCCGAGGTGATCCTGTTCTCCGCGGCCCGGGTCGCGATTCCGGAGATCGTCCGGCGCCTCCGGCTCTCCCGTCCCACCGTCACCCACTGGCTACGCCGGTTCGAGCGATCGGGCATCGCCGGCCTGCTGGATCGCCCGCGCTCCGGCCGACCCGCCCGGATCTCCTCCGATGTGCTCCGTCACATCTCCATGGTCGTGAGCGCCCGGCCCCGGGATCTGGGCATCCCGGGGCCGCGGTGGAGCCTGGCGAGGCTCCGGCAATACCTCGTCCAGGCCAGTGTCGTGCCCGCGCTGTCGCTGGAATCGCTCCGGGTCGCCATGAAGCGCGCCGGGCTCGGCTTCACGAGCTCCCGCGCCGGGCAGATCCAGAAGGG
>JAEHDN010000209.1 GCA_016880395.1 Candidatus Eiseniibacteriota bacterium | reverse complement strand
GCTCTCGATCCACGAGGGCTGGGTGCCGTCGACGACGAACCTGCGCCAGCCCGACCCGGACTGCGACCTCGATTACGTGCCGGGCGCGGGGCGTCGAGCGACCGTGCGCACGGTGCTCTCGAACTCGGTCGGGTTCGGAGGCACGAACGCGTGCCTCGTGTTCACCGTCCCGGCGTGAGCCGCGGCCCCGCCGCGCGCCTGGCTATCGGCGGCGCGCCGAGGACGACGTGAGCCCGAGATCGGTTGCCACCCAGAGATCCTCGTCGCGCCCGTTCAGCCGGGTGAAGTAGAGCGACTTCCCGTCCGCCGACCAGGTCGGCTTCATGCACCCGCCCATGTTCGTGATCGGGAACGCGTTCCGGCTCATGGCGTCCACCACCCAGACGTTCTGGACCCCGTTCGCGTTCCGGCCGAAGGCGATCCACTTCCCGTCGGGCGACCAGGATGGCCAGGTGTCCTCGGCCGTCCCCTGCTCCGCCGCGGTGAGCCCCGTGAGCTTGGTTTCGCCGCCGCCGCCAGCCAGCAGCTTGAATACGCGGAACTGCGAGAAGAGCGCGCTCTGCTTCGCCTGCATCCCGCCTCCCACGCTGACCGTGCGGGTCGAATCGAAATCCTTCGCGACGTAGGCGATCCACTTGCCGTCCGGGGACCAGACCGGGTGCCCGGGGCTTCCCTTGCTGTGCGTGAGCTGGCGCGCGGGCGGGCCGTCGATCTCGCCGGCGCCGGTCATCATGAAGAGGTCGAACCCATAGAGGGAGTTCGGATCGTGACGGCTCGACGGAAAGCAGATCCGCTTGCCGTCCGGCGAGAAGACCGGGAAGCGCTGGCTCCCCGGGGCGCGCGAGAGCGGCTTCGGCTTCACGCCCCCGGCGAGCGGAAGCGTGTAGATGTTGTACGGGCCCGAGCGCGTCGACACGAACAGGATCGACTTGCTGTCGGGCGCCCACGTCGGGGTCATGACCCGGGTCGGCATGCGGCGACCGCCGGCCATCACGGACTCCGGCTCGGACGTGACCTTGCGCGGCGTGCCTCCCCCCGCGGGCATCACCCAGATCTGGCTCGACCCGCTTCGCGTGCTCTGGAAGGCGATCCACTTGCCGTCCGGAGAGGGCGCGGGGTCGGTGTCCGTGACCTTGGGATCCTGAAGCAGGGGGCGATACTGAGCGGCGGCCGCGGGCGCCGAGGAGACGGCGAACGCAACCAGCGCGGCGATGGCGAGGGGGATGATCGATAGGCGAGTCATGGCGTTCCTCTCGTGAACCCGCGAGCGCTCCAGTGGTTCCGGAGCTCACGGACGCGGCGTGAAGGCCTCTCCCGCCGTCAGGATCTCATAGGACGCCACGCCCAGGGCGTGGCGGCGGAGCTGGCTCCAGGGACGATCTAAAAGGTAACACTTGAGCAGCGCGAGCACGACCTGGTGGGAGACCACGGCCACCAGGCCCTCGCTCTCCTGATGCCGCGCGAGGATGTCCCGCATGGCCGCCACGGCCCGCTCGTGCACCGCCTGGAGCGACTCGCCGCCCGGCAGCGTCACGGATGTGGGGTCGTCGCGCCACCGCAGATAGAGTGGGAGGTCGGGCAGCTCCGACTCGAGCATCCCCTCCCAGTCTCCGTGATGGATCTCGTTCAGACGCGGATCGGTGACGACCCCGAGCGCGTGCGGGCCGGCCACATACGACGCCGTCTCGACAGCGCGCGGGAGCTCGCTCGAGTAGACGGCCTGGAGCGGCACTTCCCAGAGGAGCCGGGAGAGGCCGCGGGCCTGCTCGCGTCCCGCCTCGTTGATCGATGCGCCCAGGCTTCCCTGCACGCGGCGCTCGCGATTCCAGTCGGTCTCGCCGTGACGCACGAAGACGATGTCGCGACCGGCCGACATCGCCCGTCAGATCCGCTCGTCGCGAACGAGGATCTCCACGTTCAGGATGGCCGCTCCCGCCGCCCCTCGAATCGTGTTGTGCCCGAGCGCCTCGAACTTCCACTCGAGGACGTTGCACGGACGGAGCCGCCCGACGGTGACCCCCATGCCTCCGGCGCGATCCGCGTCGAGCCTCGGCTGGGGCCGGTCCTCCTCGACTTTCGCCTCGATCGGAGCCTCGGGCGCGCTCGGGAGCCCGAGCTTGCGAAGCGGGCGGAAGCCCTCCCACGCGTCGAGGATGCGCCGCCGCGTGGCGCGCGTCTCGAGGCGCAGGCTGATCGCCATCTGATGCCCGTCCACGACCGGCACCCGGTGACAGAGCGCGCTCACCGGGAACTCGGCATGCGCGATACCCTTCGGCCCGATGCGCCCCAGGATCTTCTGGGTCTCGCTCTCGATCTTGGCCTCTTCTCCGGAGATGAAGGGAACGACGTTCCCCAGGATGTCGAGCGAGGGGACGCCCGGATAGCCGGCGCCGCTCGCCGCCTGGAACGTGGTCACGATGGCCGCGTCGATGCCGAACGACCGGTGGATCGGCGCGAGCGCCATCGCGATCACGATCGTGGAGCAGTTCGGATTCGTGACCAGTCCGCCGCCGTTCCGGTAGGGCTGCAGGTCGAGGAGCTTCATGTGGTCGCGGTTCACCTCGGGGATCACGAGCGGCACCTTCGGGTCCATGCGATGGTTCCGCGCATTCGAGGAGACGAGATGGCCGCGGCGGGCGTATTCCTGCTCCAGGTCTCCGGCGACCGACGCGTCGAGCGCGGAGAAGAGGATGCGCGCCTGGAGCGGATCGCCGGGACCGCGCACGCGGAGCTTCGCGACGTCCGGGGGAATCGCCGTGGCGAGCTTCCAGCGGGAGCCGATCGCCTCGGCGTAGGAACGGCCGGCGCTCTGGTCGGAGGCCATGACCTCGATGACCTCGAACCACGGATGCCGCTCGAGCAGCTGGACGAAGCGCTGCCCCACGGTCCCCGTGGCGCCGAGGACGCCGACGGGGATGCGGCGCCCCGAACCCGTTGCGGCAGCGCGCTTTCTTGACGGCATAGTCCCCGAATGATACGGTTCTCCGCGCGTTCGCCGCAACGGCATTCCCACTCTCCGTTGGAGCTTCGACCCTGATCCCACGACCCGCAGCGGGACTCCGTTCGTGTGCAGCGCGTCTCGCGTCCGCGACGCTTCTCCCGATCGCGGCTCTCCTGCTCGCGGGCCTGTTCGCCCCGTCGGATGCCTCGGCCGCCCCGGCCCCGGCCCAGGTCGCGACCATTCCGCGGGATGGCGCGACGCACGTATCTCCGAACGTGAGGTTGGCGATCGTGTTCGATCAGCCGACCGGGAAGTCGGGGATCTTCTCGGTCGCGGATCTCGACTCGTCGAGCGGGCTCGTCTCGCTTCTCGCGCCGCAGTGGTCCGCGCTCGGCGACACGGTCTACCTCACGCCGACCGAGCCCTTGACCCTCGGCCACCTCTACGGCATGCGCGTGAATCTGATCTACGCCACGGACGGGGTGACGGCCGGCATCGATCTCCCGATCGTCACCTTCCGCATCTTCGCGCGCTCGCTCCTCGAGACGATTCCGACCGGATTCGATTTCTCATCGGTCACGCTCGTGCCGGGTGTGTCGACTCCGATCAGCGTGAACGTGCGCGAGCGGAACGACAATGCGGCCACGCTCACGACCGCCCGCGCCGACTTCTACGCCGGGCCGCTGCCTCCCGGGAACTACGGAATCGGGGTGGTCCCGCTTCGCTCGATCACCATTCCGTTCCGCGCTTCAGTGCCGCGGTCCGGGAGCGCACGGCTGACCGTACCGGTCACCCTTCCCCCCGATCTCGCGCGCCAGGTCCCGAGTGGGATCATGGGCTTCGGGCTCACCCTGGAGGGCGTGGACGAGCTCGGACTCCCGGTCGTGCTGCAGGCGATCTCCGGCACGTTCGCGACCCCGCCCGACACCGTGACGACGGTGGCGCCGGCTCAAATCGTGCATGCGATGGCCTCGAACGTCGCCATCCGCTCGATTGTGCTCGAGCGCCCGCTGCCCGGCGCCGCGATCGCCGCCGGGGACACCGTGCGCGTGCGGGCGGTCGTCACCGGATCGGGCACCGGTTCCTTCCGCGTGGTCATGACCCTGGACAGCGACCCGATCGCGATCGAGGACGGGTACATGGAGTCGAGCCGCCCGGTGACGATCGAGATGCGCGGTCCGATTCCGTCGCGGCGACTCGGCGAGCATCGCCTGCACGTGGTCGT
>JAEHDN010000208.1 GCA_016880395.1 Candidatus Eiseniibacteriota bacterium | reverse complement strand
GTACCGCATGTAGAGCATCAGTCCGAGGAGCCCCGGCACGAGAAGATCCCAGCTCTTGCCGAAGTCGTGCTGCAGGGGCTCGAGCAGATTGGGGACCAGGGTCTGGTTCAGAGTGATGCCCACGTAGTACCCGAGGGACACGCCGGCGAAGAGGCTCTCCGCGAACCGGAAGAACGGGTTGTCCTTGTACAGGAACGAGAGCGCGGAGATCGTCAGGAACGCCGCGATCCAGACGCCGATCGGGGGCAGGGTCACCGGGTCATTCCTCTCCGCGAGAGCAGGAAGGCGGAATTACCGAGCAGGATGAACAGAAGGACGATCAAGTGCATGACGGTCTGTCCATCCATCCCCTTGGTGGCCGTGAAGTCATGGGTCGACGTGTAGAAGCGGGCCATCTCGGGGTAACGCGCGCGAAGCAGCTTCTCGTATTCGGCGGCCCCCTTCATCCCCCCCAGCATGCCCACGAGCTGACCCGAGTTCAGGAACGCGTAGTACTTGGGGGCGCTCACGGCCGTCGGCCCGATGATGACCGGAGTACCCGCCTGGGGATGCACCTGCGTGATCCACCATTCGCCGATGATCCCGGTCGCCACCGTGAAGATGAGCTTGACCTGCCGGACACTCGCGATCCCCTTCATGATGGGGAGCCGCGCGAGTGGCGTTCCCTTCTGATCCGTCGGGAAGGCTCCCGCGATGTCGTCCCCCATCCGCCGCATCACCGCCGACGCGCCGTCCTTGTAGCCAAGGTTGACGTAGTCGACGCCGTACTTGAGGTCCGGGAACTCGAACGCGACCTTCGCGACCGCGTTGTTGGCGAGGTTGAGACCTCCGAGCGGATAGAGCGCGATGACGATGAAGCGGATCTTCTTGAGCGCGCACTGCCGCATCACCGCCTCGGCCATCGGATCGTTCTCGGGGGCCGAGGAGGGTCCGTAATCGAACGAGATCAAGATCGTGTCGCCCGGCTTGAGCGCTTCGATGAAGTCGAACGCCTTCCGTGTCGACTCGGTCGTGGTCACAGGGAGGCCGATCGGCACGATGATGGGGATCGCGACACTCAGGAGGACGAAGAGGAAGATCCAGCGCCGGTCGAGTCCGAGGAGCCGTTCGAGGAAGCGGCGCACGCTACTCTCCCCTTCCCAGGCCGAGATAGCCGCGCTCGATGCCGAGGATGACGCGAATGGCCATGGACGCCGCCCCGAGAGCCGCCCCGATGATGATGCCCGACTGCGCGGCGCCGTTCGGCACGTCCATGATCCACTCGGTCAGCTTCCCCATGGCCTGGCTGACGCCGGCGGCCGTGGAATGCAAGGACGGGAACGGAACGGCCAGGAACTCGAGGATCGGGACGCGACCCAGCATGACCAGCCCCGCCGCGATGAGCAGGATCGTGGCCTCGACGTTCCGCGCGCGGAACGCGCGAAATGCGGCGCTCGCCATGAAGAAGGCGAGGAGCGCGAAGATCGTGGACTGGAGCGGTTGGAAGAACCAGTCGGTCAGGTATTTGAACGGGGTGGACGAGCCGTCCGGATTGAATCCGATTCCGGCCTTCGTGAGCGCGCCGTAGATTCCGGCGCCGCCGGTGACGAAGAGGCCGGCCAGGAGGACCACCGAGAAGAACCAGCCCGATTCCTTACGGGCGATCTTCCGGAGGTTGTTCTGGAGCACGTTCACGATGCCGAGGAGGAGCGCGAATCCGGCCAGGATGATGAGCCAGTCGTCGAGCCGCTGGCTCATCCCCGTCGGGCCGGAGAGGAAGCTCTTCGGAACGTACATGGCCAGGATCGGGATCAAGCCCGCGAAGACCGCGACCCAGATCGGGATCCGGCTCCTCAGCCCCGGAGAATTCAGCCCCAGGACGATGCCGATGATCGGCACGAGCCCGAAGAGAAGGACGAGGACGAGCTGGCCGAGATCGACGCTCATTGGGTCCTGAGGAGCGACGAGATGTCCACGACGTGGACGCTCGCGAGCACGACGCCGACGATCGCGATCAGGATCAGGATCCCCTTGGCGATGTCCTGCCCCCGGATCGAGCCGAGGAGCACCGGCTCGCGACTGAGATAGGCGCTCGCGGCGTACAGCTCCTCACCGATCAGCGTGTAGTCGCAGGTCGCGACGAAGAACGGAAGCTGGGTCGGGTCGGCCTGGCCGGCGATCTGGATCGCGCCCGTCGATTGCCCCGTTTCCGCCAGGATGAGCGACTCCGCGAAGAAGTAGCCGACCAGGAAGATCGCGGCAGGCTTCTCGCGGGTCATGCGTGCGGAGACGGCCGCGGTGAAGGCGAACTGGTCGTACGTGACGTAGTTCACCATCTCCTCGCGGAAGAGGTCGGGCCTGCCCTCGGCGAGGTAGGCGGAGCGCACCACCTCACGCGCCGAGGCAAACGTGAGCGGGTCCTTGTTCGGGACGTCGAGATCGGTGCCGTAGCGGGCCGTGGAGCGGGCGACGTTTCCGAGGATGGCGAGCGAAGCGACGGTCTGGATCTCGTCCATGCTCTGGATTCCGGGGATGTACATCACCTTCTTCCCGATCTCGGTCGCACGGCCGATCGCCTCGTCGATCGCGTTCAACCCCGCGATCCTCCGAATGAAGATCTCCTTGCCGGACCGGGCCGCCGCGATCGAGGTCAGGATGATGGCCACGAAGATCGCCGATGCGATGAAGGAATTCGTGCGCTCGATCTTGAACCAGTTGTCGTGCGAACGGACCGGATCGCTCGCGACCGCCGGGCCGGGCATGACCCCTGCGAGGGAATCGGCCGACGACGGGCGAACCCGGACCTCGTAGCGGTAGTCGACGCCGTCCTTGGCCGAGGTGTCCTGGTACCTGCCGGCCCCCGGCTTCACGAGATCGATGGGCTGCCACTCGTAGGCCGGAGCCTGGGCGCGCAGGACCTCGATCTCGGCGCCCGCCGGTATGGCCGGAGGGTCGGTCCAGGTGAGGAGGACCGCGCCGCCGGAATCGCCGGGCTTGTCCTTGGCCACGAACTGCTGCGGCGCGGGAAGCTCGGGAGGCGCGGGAGCGGACGTGTCGGTAGGAGCAGCGAACGCGGCCGCCGAGAGGAAAAGCCCGATCAGGAACGGGGCCACGGACTTCACGGGGCGGAGCCTAGGCGACCGCCGCAAGCGGTGTCAACGCACTTTTCGCCCGCGGATGCGCAAGATGGGCCAGACGTAGACCGAGAGCGCCGGCCAGCGCTCGCAGAAGAAGCGCAGGCAGTCCTTGATCCACTGCCTCGGATGCACCTCGATTGCGCGGGAGAAGAAAGCCGGGAGAAGCTCCGGCTCGAGCCCGGCGTCCCGGAATTTCCGCATGAGCCAGAACGGGTTGAGCTCCCGCTCGGGATACTGTCCGTCGCGCGGATCGCGGTACCCGAACTCCGCCCGACGGCGCACCTGGCCCGTCTCGAGGAGCTCGCGCACGCCTGCCTCCACCTCCTCGCCGACGAGCCCGCGCGTCCGACGAACCGCCTCGAGTAGCTGATTCGACGAGAGCCCGGGGAAGTGCTCGCCGATCATGGCCCGGCGCGACGTGAAGTAGGGGCCGTCCGGCTCGCGTTCCATGCCCCGCCAGCCGCGTCGGCGCCGCGGGCGCGCCGGCAGGTAGAGCGAGTTATTCTCGTCGCTCAGGAAGAAGATGCCACCCGGCTTGAGGAGCCGGTTCGCCTCCATGAGGAAGCCTTCCAGGCTCCGCACGTGCGAGATGACGCAGTTGGCCATCACCCCGTCGAAGGACGCCGACGGGAACTCCATCGCGATCCCGTCCCCGTACTTCGACTCGAAATGCGTGACCGGCGGATCGACCTTCTCCGCGAGGTAGGCGCCGACCGCCACCATGTCCCGGTCGATCTCGGTGGCCACCACCCGCCGCGCGCCGTAGATCGCGACGAGGAGCGCCTCGAGGCCGAACCCCGCGCCGAGGTCGAGCACGTCCTTTCCCTCGGCCTCGAGATAGCGGTACATGTCGTGCGCCTTCTGGAACAGGTGCTCGATCCGGGCCGGATTCCGGATGATGCGGAGGTACGTGTAGTAGGTGAGGAAGTACTCGGGGAACTGGGCGCGCAGCTCCGCGTCGCTCTGGCTCAGGAGGGCGCGGAGCGACGCGAGCCGCCGCGAGGCGACCGTGGGCGACACCGATGCTACCCGGCCGACTCGCTCAGGGTTCGGGAGCGCCGGATGCCGTGCGCGTTCATCCGGTTGTGCAGATGCTGCCGGCTCACGCCGAGCGCCCGCGCGGCCCGGGAGACGTTGGACTCGCACTGCCGCAGCGCCTCGCGGATCGTCTCCGCCTCGACGGCGTCGAGTGTCTCGCGAAGGGTGTGCTGGCCGTCCCAGCGCCGCGTCGCCGGCGCGCCGAGACCGAAGAGGAGCGGCTCGATCGGCCCTCCCTCGTCGGCGAGCGCGACCGCGCGTGCCATGGCGTTCTCCAGCTCGCGCACGTTCCCCGGCCACGGATGGCGGAGCAAGAGCTCGCGCGCCTCGGCGCTCAGGCCCCGGACCGTCTTCTGCTGCTGCTTCATGAAGAGGTCGAGGAAATGCTGCGCCAGGAGGAGCACGTCCTCGCCACGCTCACGGAGCGGCGGCAGCGAGAGGGGCACCACGTTGAGGCGGTAGAAGAGGTCCTGGCGGAAGCGGCCGCCCTCGACCTCGGTGCGGAGGTCGCGGTTGGTCGCGGCGATCAGACGGAAATCGACGCGCCGGGACACGGTGTCCCCGACGCGGCGGATCTGCGAGTCCTGCAGCACGCGAAGGAGCTTCACCTGCAGCGTGGCCGGCATCTCGCCGACCTCGTCCAGGAAGAGCGTCCCGCCGTCGGCCGCCTCGAAGAGCCCGATCCGATCCTCGGCCGCGCCCGTGAAGGCGCCCTTGCGGTAGCCGAACAGCTCGCTCTCGAGCAGGGCCTCGGGGAGCGCGCCGCAGTTCACCGCCATGAAGTTCTTCTCGCGCCGAGGGCCGTTCAGGTGGATGGCGCGTGCGATCAGCTCCTTGCCCGTTCCGGTCTCTCCCTGGATCAGCACCGAGACCTGGGTCGGGATCACCTTCTCCATCAGCTCGATGACCCGGAGCATCTTCGGGCTGCGTCCGACGAGGAGGCCGTAGCGGGACTCCTCCTTGAGCGCGCGGCGGAGGTTCAGGTTCTCCATCTCGAGGCGGTTCTTCGAATCCTTCAGCTCCTCGTGCAGCCGCGCGTTCTCGAGCGCGACCGCGACCTGCGCCGCGAAGCCCTCGAGGATGGCGATGTCCTCCGGCGTGAACTCGTGCGCGATGGAGTGGGAGTCGACGTACAGCACGCCGAGCACGCGCCCGGCGGTGAGGATCGGGAGGGCGACCACGGTGCGAAGCGATAGCTCGCGCACGCTCTTTCGATCCTGGAAGAGAGAGGAGCCGACCGCGTCGGGAACCCAGACCGTCTCGCGGCGGTGCGCCGCTTCCTCGGCGATGCCCCAGGAGATCTGGAACTCGTCGGGAGGCAGCGTGGCCTCGTCGCGGCTGCGCGCGATCTCGAAGTGGAGCTTGCCGTCCTCGCGCATGCGCATGAGGAATCCGCGGTCGGCGCCGGCGATCTGCACGACGGCGTCCACGACGCGGACCAAGAGCTCGTTCCAGTCGAGCGTGCCGGTGACCTGGCGGCTCGCCTGGAGCACGTGATTCACGCGCTCGAGGTCGCTCGAGGCGCGAGGACGTGCTGGCGATCGAGGCTGCGCGAGAAGCTCCCGCTCCCACTGGGTGAGGCCCCGGCTCAGGCGCTCCAGCGGGTCCATCTCGGGCAATTCGGGCGTACCAGGATCGTTTTCGTGCATTGGATCAGGGCGCTGAGACATGGCGATCGGCCCTCGCTAAACCACACCGGTGGGGCACCGGCTCCCCTGTGGATTTTGCTCGACGGACTATACAACTGTAAAAACCGTTTGTCAAATGTCGAACTTGGGGGTGGGACTCAAACGTCTCAGGTAGGTCCCAAAAATGGCATACCCAAGCCCAAAAACGAGGACAAGCGGAATCACCGCTTGCGGTCTCGACAGGCCCCACACCCAGAGCGCGAGCGCAACGTGGAACACGTTGAGCAGTGCGAGCATGCCGAGCGTGGGCCAGGGCCCGAACTGGCGGCTCAGGCGATGCGTGGTGTGGTCCACGCCGCCCACATAGACCGGTTTGCGGCGCGCCGTGCGATCCCAGACCACGAAGGCCACGTCGAAGAGCGGATAGGCGAGGAGGATCGCGACGGCACCCAGGTGTGGCAGGGTGGGCTCGTCGCGCAGGGCCTGGAGCGCCAGCGTGGCCAGCCCGAATCCGAGCAGGTGGCTTCCCGCATCGCCGAGAAAGATTCGCGCGGGCGGCGCGTTGTAGACGAGGAATCCCGCGCACGCGCCGACGAGCGACCAGCCGAGCGCGGTCGCAAGGGGCGCGTGGTACAGCACGGCCAGTGCGACGAATCCCGCCGCGATGATCGGGAAGATCGTGCCCACGATGCCGTCCATCGCGTCGAGGAAGTTGACCGCGTTGAGGAGCGCGACCACGCCCAGGATCGCGACCGCGATCGCGATGGGGTTCCCATGCAGCCACTCCACGCGCGGGCCCCAGAGGACGAGACTCGCGGCCGCGGCGAGCTGACCCACGAGCTTCCCCTTCGGCCCCATGGGATGCCAGTCGTCGATCAAGCCGAGCACGAGCGAGAGCGCCGCCCCGAGGATGATGCCTGGAGCCGGCGTGTTCACACTGGTCGCGAACACGTGCTTCGCCACGAGGAGCGCGGTCACGATCGAGAGCCCGATGGCGACGCCGCCGAGGAGCGGCGTCGGATGCGGATGATGTTTCCGCAGGTCCGGGTGGTCGAGGTATCCGGTGCCCTCCGCGACGCGGCCGAGGAGCGGCGTCAGCGCGAGCGCCGAAGCGAAGGCGAGCGGGGCGAAGACGAGGTTCGGTGGAGGGCCGATCACACAGCGGTGGAGATGAGCGCCTCGTGAGCCGCCGCATCGTGCTCAGGGGCGCGGCCCTCGAGCGCTTCGAGCGAGGTGCGCCAGGTGAAGGTCGCAAGCGCCCACTCGCGTCCCCGCTCGGCCATCCACGCCGCGCGGCCGCGGTGGCGGATCACGTCGACCACCTCGGCGGCGATCTCGTCGGCGGTCTCGCCCGTGCGCATCACGTCCTGTGGTATGGGCTCGAGGCCCTGGAGCACCACGGACGTCGCCACGACCGGAACGCCGTTCGCCAGCGCGTGCACGACCTTGTTCTGCACTCCCGCCGCGAACCGATGGGGCGCGACGAAGACCGTGGCGCGCGCGAAGTACGGCTCGAGGCGCGGAACGCGGCCGAGCACGTTCACCCCGGGGCCGCGCGCCCAGGGGCCCAGCGTCTCCGCCCCCTGGCCCACGAGGTCGAGCGTGGCGCCTGGGACCCGGGCGCGCACGCGCGGGAGGATCTCCTGCACGAGGAACCGGACCGCGTCCCGGTTGTGAAAGACCTGGTGGAACCCGAGGAAGAGGAGCCTCGCCGCGTCCGGAGCGTTGCCATCGAGACACGAATCGGGCGCGAGGCCGTTCGGCACGACCCGGATCTCGGCCTCGGGCGCGAGCAGCTCGAGCTCGCGGCGCTCGGCGTCGCTGATGACCCAGCACTCGTCGAATCGGGGCGAGATCCCGGCTTCATACCGCTGGATGCGCAGGCACTCCTCCTGGTAGAGCCAGCGATCCGGCCCTCTCCGGAACGGGAGCGATCGCGCGATGCCGGCCGAGATCACGTCGGTGAGGTCCAGGATCCAGCGCGCGTTGTAGTGACGCATGCTCGCGAGCGCGTAGGGCGCCATGCGGAACAGATGGGTCACGACCACGTGCGGACGTGCGCGGCGGAGCGTCAGGCTCACTTGCTCCTGCATGCGCTTCGACCGGTAATACGCGGTCTGGAGCGGCATCGGACCGGCGAGCGCCTGCGCCGCACGGATCGCCGAGACGAGAGGCGGCTGCGGGACCACGGTGATCGACGCGAGGAGTCGCTCGAGCGGCGCGATGGCGTCGGGGTCGGGTCGCTCGCGCGCGAGCGTCACGAGGTGGACCTCGTGTCCCGCTTCGGATGCCGTGCGGATCTGGTGGAAGACGCGGAAGCGATCGCCCCCCTCGGGGGGGAACGGCAGGCGCGAGGTGAGAAAGACGACTCGCATGGGCGCAGTGTATCACGGATGCTCGGCGCGCACGCTCCGATAGACCAGCTCGATCGAATCGACGATGGCGTCCCACCGGTAGGACGCGTCCAGCCCCACGGCCGAGCGGCCCTCTGGATGGCGAATCGCACGATCGAGCGCCTCGGTCCACGCTCCGGGATCGCGTGCGACGATGGCTCCATTCAGCCCGGATCGGATCGCCTCGGCCGCGCCGCCGACGTCGTGCGCCAACGTGAAGAGTCTCCCCGCGAGCATCTCGAGGAGAGCGACGCTGCATCCCTCGTAGTACGAGGGAAGCGCGCCGAGATCGGCTGCGTAAATCCACTCGGTCACCGCATCGCGCGGCACGGACCCCGTGACGAGGCGGCGCTCGGAGCGCTCCGGCGCGCCGCCACCGACCACGACCCAGAGAGCGCGTGGGTGGCGGGATCGGACCGCGTCCCACGCGCGCCCGAGGAGATCGTAGCCCTTCACGAAGTCGTGACGTCCGATCGTGAGGAGGACCGGCGTGTCCTCGGAGATCCCGTGCCTCGCGCGCCAGGCCGCTCGCCCTTCGCGCGGCGGCTCGAACGACGCGCCGTTCGGGATCACGGTCGCGCGCTCGGCGGCGATGTCGTGGAAGCGCGCGAACTCGTCGAGCACCCTTCGGGAAACTGCGATCAGGGCGCCCGGCTCGCGGGCCGCGCGGCGCTCCTCGGCGCGCGCGACCCAGTTCCCCGGACGGACGAGCGTGCGGAGCCGGCCCATGCGAACGTACGCGTCCATCTTGGCGGCCACGCAGAAGTGGAGGGTGGTGACGGCGCGGGGCCCGGGGTCGAGACGGCGCGGCCGGAGGGTCGTGTGCCGATGCACGATGTCGTAGCCCGCGGAGTCGAGAGTGTGCACCGGACGCGGTCGGCCCGAGGCGCGCGACGATCGCCCGGCGTCGAGCCCCGGAGTCCCCTCGAGGCCGCGCGCCCATACGTCCACCTCGTGGCCGCGGGCCGCGAGCCTCCCCGCGACCTCGAGCACGTGCGTCTCGAGGCCCCCCGGCTTCGCGAGGTCGATGTCGGCCGCGAGCAGGATCCTCATGCCGCGGGAGCGCGCGACGCAGCCCGGCCGCGCGGCGTGAACGGCAGGAGCCACGTGAGGCCCCACCACGGGAGCGCCGCGCCTCGGCACCGGGGATCGCGCAGCGCGCGGCCGAGGAGCCGGCGCGCCTCGCGCGCGCGCCCCTCGCGCGCGAGCATCTCCCCGAAGTAGAGCGCGACCCGTCCCGCACGCGGATAGCGCGCGAGGAACTCCTCCTCGGACGGATGAGCCAGGAGCAGCTCGACCGAGTCGCGGCCCGCCTCGCGGCGCTCGTCCGCGAAGGCGCGCGCGACCGCGGCGTGGAAGGTCATGACCGAACGGGCGCGCGCCGTGAGATTCGCGCCGTGGCGCCGCCAGGCGTAGAGCGGCTCGGCGAGGTTGTCCATCTCGAGGTCCGCGGGCATGCGGAGCCAGAGATCGAAGTCCTCCGCGGATCGGAAGGCGTCCCGGAAGCCACCCGCGGCCTCGTACGCCGACCGGCGCATCAGGACCGAGCCGTTCACGAAGGGCGGCGCCCGGCGGAGCGTGTGGCGGACGGCGCGCGGATCGAGCGGGACCGGGAAGGATCCGATCCGGGCTCCCCGCTCGTCGATCACGTCGGCGGCGCTCCCGAGCACGCCCAGCCTCGGCCGGTCCCGGAGCGCGGCCACCTGGCGCTCGAAGCGGTCCGCGCGGGACACGTCGTCGGCATCGTGGATGGCGACGAGGGATCCGGACGAGGCGCGGAATGCGAGGGCGCGCGCGGCGGCTGGGCCGATCCCCTCCGCGCGCAGCCGCGCCACGCTGCCGTTCTCCGCGGCGAACGTGTCGAGGATCGAACCGGTCGCGTCGGTGGAGCCGTCGTCCACGGCCACGATCTCGATCGGACGGTAGGTCTGGTCGCGGAGACCGCGGAGCGCGTCGGGGAGGAAGCGGGCGGCGTTCCGGCACGCGAGGAGCACGCTCACGAGCGGCGCGCCGGCGGGTGCGCTGGCGTTCACGGGACGCAGTCTAGCACGGGGCGTGATTGACACCCCGCGGGGCCTCCTCGACACTGCGGCCCATGCCCTCGCCCGAGGAGTCCGGAACACCGCCGCTGCCGCAGACGCCTCTGTTCGCCATGCCTCCCGGCGCGCGGCTCTGGGTCGATCGCGGCATGAGGCTCGCGGCGACCGCGGCCTATCCCGGCGTGAGCGCGATCGTGAGCGCGATCCGGAACAAGTGGGTCGCGACGCATCTCGAGGTCGCTGGGATCGGCGTGCTCGCGCAGATCGTGTCGGGCCAGACCTGGCTCGGCATCGCGTCCGGCCTCGGCATGAGCCTGCCGGTGGCGCAGGCGATCGCCGACTCCATGGGTCGCGGCGATCCCGCGTCCGCGCGCCGAAGCTTCTGGAGCGCATTCGGTCTGGTCGCCTGCGCCCTGGTCCTCGTGTCCGGGGCCGTCCTTCTCCTCGCCCCGGTCGTGGCGCAGGCACTCCTCGGCGTGCCCGGACACGCGGATCTCGTGCGGTGGTCGGTCCTCGGTCTCGCCGGGTATGCGCTCTCCAACCTGCTGATCGGCATGTTCGCGGGACGCTCCGACGTGACGAGCCCCGTGGTGTACGCGGCGCTGGGCGGCCTCGCGTCCCTCGTCGCGACCTTTCTTCTCGTGCCGCGCGCGGGGCTCGCGGGGGCCACGGTGGGGACCGCGATCTTCTGGCCGGCCGGCGTCGCGGGCGTCCTGCTCGCGCGAGGACGGACCTACCGCGACGTGCCGGGGCCACCGGTGCGCCCGCTCGTCCACAAGGACGAGGCGGGCCGGCTCCTCCGGGTCGGCACGGCGGCCCTCTTTCTCTCGCTCCTCGACCTCGGCACCATGCTCGCGCTCCGCGCGCACTACGTGCGGGCGTACGGGATCGACGCGAACGGGCTTCTGCAGGCCGCCCTCGCGCTCTCGCAGCTCGTGGGGGCGGTCTTCTACGCCTACCTCGCGAGCTACGCGTTCGGGAAGATCAGCGCGGCGACGGCCGCCGGCGGGATCGAGGCGGCGAGGACGTACACGCGTCGCCAGTGGAGGCCGCTCCTCCTGCTCGCGGCCGGCGGCGCGGCGTTCGCCATGGTGGCGGCCGCCCCGCTCCTTCACCTTCTCTACTCCACGCGATTCGACGCCGCGCGGCCGCTCATGGCCTGGACCCTCCTCGGCGAGTTCGGCCGGATCGCCGCGCTCACCTGGTCGGTGGGATCGCTGCCGGTCGGAGGACGCCGGCTCTGGGTGGGAATCGGGGTGACGCAGCCGGTCATGCTTGCGGCCGCGTACGCTGCGTTCACGGCCGGGGGGGCGGGAGCCATGTCGCTTCCCTATGCCTACGCCGCGGGGGGCGCGGCCTTGCTCGTCATCGCGATGGCCCAGATGCGCCGCGCCGGAGTGGGACCGCGCCCGGGAGACATCGCCGGCGCGCTGCTCGCGCTCGCCGCGCTTGCCGCGCTGGCGGTCACGATCCGCCAGAGCTGAGCGCCGCGTCGGCCCGGGCCCGGCCTGTCACGCGGCCCGGAAGACCCCGCGCCGCGTCAGATCCGCGAAGAGCCCCTCGAACCGTCTCCGCCACGTGTGGTCGCGGAGCGCCCGCTCGTGTCCCGCACGGCGGATCCGCTCCCGCTCCTCGTCGTGCGCGAGGTAGTAGCGACACCGCTCCACCAGCTCCTCCCGCGAGCGGTAGCAGACGATCTCCCGGCCGATCTCGTAGTGGAGCGACAGCTCGTCGAGCCAGCCCGTGACGTAGAACGCTCCCGCCATCGTGGCCTCGAACTCGCGGAGCCGGATCTGCCGGAGCGGCCGCGAGGTCCGGTGCGTATCGCCGAGGATCAGGAAGCCGAGGCTGATCCGGCTCTCGCTGAAGAGCGCCACGTACTCCTCGTCCGTCACCGGCCCGTGGAGCGCGCCCGGGTGGCGCCCGCGCAGGCGATCCCAGTCGCGGCGATCGCGCGCGGCCTGGAGCACGCTGCGTCCCCCGAGCGCGAGCTGGGCGGCCCGTGTGAAGAGCCCAGCGCCGCGCGCTGGGCCGGATGCCGTCGCAGCGCCGGGAGCCTGGGTCCAGTGCTGGCCGAAGGCGTGAGCATCCACGCCTCCCTCCCGGAGCGCGAGGATCGAGGATGTGCGGTCGCCGTAGCGCTGTCCGGAGAAGGTCGCGGCGTATCGGTAGGGCGTGTCGATCGGGTGATACCGGTCGGGATTCGCCGCCATGGGAAAGAAGATCGCCTCCGCTCCCGCCTCGCGATACCGCGTCAAGGCCTCCGCCTCCGGCACGAGGCAGGCGGTGTAGTGCCGCGCGTTCCGCCGCACCAAGTGGAACTGGTGCACGTTGTTGCAGAAGAAATTGAGGACCGGCGCCACGCGCTCGCGCACGTGATCGAGCGCGCCAGGCTCGAGGTGGCTGTCGCAGAGATAGGTGAGCACGAGATCCAGACGCCGCGCGCGGTTCGCGCCCTCCACCGCCGCCAGGAAGCGCTCCGTGAAGCGCGCGCGCGGCTCCGCGGTGGCGGGATCGGCCGGATCGAGATCGAAGAGCGGCTCGATCCCCTCGCCCCAGAGCACGACGTCGTGCCCCATCGCGACGAGCGGGTCGTGGAGATTGTCCTTCCAGAGATCCGATGTGAACGCGGGGTTGGGACTCCGGTGGAGGGCGAGAAAGATGCGCACGGTCGGGGCTTGGTCGCGGCGGCGCGCGCTACTTCACGGCTTCCGCGATCGCCACCGGATAGAAGTGGATCCGGTTCGCCACCGGACGCACCTCGCGGAACCCGGCCTCGCGCAAGAGGCGCTCGAGGCGCGCGGGGCTGAACCCGTTCTTGTGGAACGCGTAGGCGTTCTTCTGACTCCCGTACACGAGCCGGTAGTACCAGTCCTTGGACGGCTCGTCCGGCTGGGCGAGGAGCTGCCGCGCGGTCTCCTCGAAGTCCGGCACGTCGACGTGGAGCACTCCGCCCGGCTTCAACACGTCGTACCAGTGCCGGAGCACGTGCGGCCCCTCCCGCATGTCGAGGTGTTCGAGCGACTGGACCGAGCGGATCTCGTCGACCGTGTTCGAAGGGTACGGAAGCGCGCGAAGATCGGCGTAGCGATCCACCACGCAGGCCTGGGCTTCGCGCGGGCCGTGCTCCAGCGTCTCCCGCGATTCCTCCTTCTTGTAGTAGCGGTCGACCCTGGTGCGATTTCGCTCGACGAGGTCCGGCCGCTCGGACGCGAGGAAGGAATACCCGGGCACCTCGAGGTCCAGGTTCACGTAGCCGT
This sequence comes from Candidatus Eiseniibacteriota bacterium, assembly GCA_016880395.1. Classification (GTDB taxonomy): domain Bacteria; phylum Eisenbacteria; class RBG-16-71-46; order SZUA-252; family SZUA-252; genus WS-9. Next base: position 2,982 of record JAEHDN010000208.1, on the reverse strand, counting down.
CGAGGTACACGGTGCCGCAGCCCACGTGGAGCCGTAACGCCATCGGTCGCTCTCCTAGTTCGCGCTCGGGTCGCGGAAGATGCGGAACACGGTGAGGGCCAGGATCTTCATGTCGAAGCTCATGGACCAGTTCTCGATGTAGTAGAGATCGAACTCGATCCGGCGCTCGAGCGGCGTGTCGCCGCGGAGCCCGTTCACCTGCGCCCAGCCCGTGATCCCGGACTTCACGTGGTGGCGGAGCATGTAGCGCGGGATCGAGGCGCGGAAGCGATCCACGAAGACCGGCTGCTCGGGCCGCGGGCCGACGAGACTCATGTGCCCCACGAGCACGTTGACGAGCTGCGGGAGCTCGTCCAGGGAGAGCCGGCGGAGCATCGCGCCTCCGCGGGTGCGCCTCGGATCGTCGGCGCGGCTCCACTGCGGTCCGGCGGCCTCGGCGTCCGTGCGCATCGTGCGGAACTTCAGCATGCGGAAGCGGCGTCCGTTCGCCCCCATGCGCTCCTGCGCGTAGAACACGGGACCCGGCGAGTCGAGCTTCACCCAGATCGCGATCGCGAGGAAGAGCGGCGCGAGCAGGACCAGGAGGATCGCCGAGGCCGCGAGATCGAACGCGCGCTTCAGGACGAAGTTCCATCCCTGCTCCGGCGTCTCGGTCACGAGCACGACCGGCGTTCCGTCGAAGTCCTCCACGCTCGCGTTGAGCGTGTGCGACGCGGACAGATCGGGCACGAGTCGCACCGCGGCCGTGGAATCCCCGAGCCGCTCGAGCGCCTCCTGCTCGGCCGCGTGGTCCGTGCGCGGGAAGGCCACGTAGACCAGCTCCGCGCCGGTCTTCGTCACGAGTCCGGGCAGGTCCGCGACACACCCGACCACCTCGAAGGGGCCGACGTGGTTTCCCAGCTCGCTCGGGTCGGCCGCGACCATGCCGACCACGTGAAGCCCGTAGTCGGCCTCGGCGATCATCTTCCGCCCCACGCGCTCGGCCAGATCGCCCGTTCCGACGAGGAGCACGTGCCTCAAGTTCCGGCCGCTCCGCCGGGCCGCTCGGAGCGCGAGCCGTATGGCGGCGTGCGCGGAGGTGAGGGTGAGCGCGGCGAACAGGGCGAAGAGGAGCAGAACCGAACGGGCGACCTCGCCCCGGAGCGAGTAGGAGGCGAGCGCCGCCATCGCGGCGACGATCGCGACCCCCTGCACGAGCGTCCACAGCTCCTGCGACAGCCGCGCCGTGCGCGCCGAGCGATAGAGCCGGAACGAGCGCAGGATCAGGAGCCCGAGCGGCGTGAGCACGGCCCCGAACCAGAGATACCGCTCGATCGGCGGCACGCCGAGCGGCGCCGGCAGGTGGAGCACGCGGAAGCGGAGCCAGTACGCGCCCACCCACGAGCCGAAGATGAGGATCGCGTCGAGGAAGAAGATCCCGGTCTGGAGGAGCTGGCGGTGTCGCGCGAACACGAGCCGGTCAGTCCGACGCCGGCGTGGCGGCTGTGGACGCGGAGGATGCCTGCGGCGGACCCAGGATGTCCCGGGCCCGAGCGATCACGTCGGCGATCTCGTTTCGATTCACGCAGGGGTCCTCGGCCAAGACGCACACGGTCTGGCGGCAGGGATAGCAGGCCACCGGATGGTGCAGCACCACGGTCCGCTCGGACCAGGGACCGAAGCGTCGCGGGTCCTGCGGGCCGAAGAGCACGATGGAGGGCGTGCCGCATGCGGCCGCCAGATGCGCGGGGCCGCTGTCGTTGCCGACGAACAGAGCCGCGCCAGCCAGGAGGGCCGCCAGCTCGTCCAGGGTCAGCGCGCCGGTCAGCGCGTGCACCGGATCCCGGCTCATGGACCGCCGGACCGCCTCCTCGATGTCCCGCTCGTCCTCGGCGCCGACGAGAAGGACCTGGGCATCATAGTGGCCGAGAATCCAGTCGGCAACCGCCCCGAACCGCTCGGGACGCCAGGCCCTCGGCCTCCAGGCAGCCCCCGGGTGGATCACGACGATCCGCGCGTCGCGCGAGATGCCACGCCCCTCGAGCTTCCGGAGCATCGATGCGCGGGCGGCGGTGCCGGCACGGACCTCGACGCGCGGCCGCTCCGCGGCCGGAGCGCCGCCGAGTAGTGGGCGAACGACCTCGAGGTTGACCTCGACCTCGTGCATCGGTCGGTGGGCGCCCCGGGCGCGCCGCCTCAGCGATTTTCGAATCCGGACCGTCCCGCGATCCACGCGGCGGATCGCGCCCGCGAGGAACGGGAGGAGGAGCGTTCGCCCGTCGCCTCGAAGCTCCACGATGACGTCGTAGCCGGCGCGCGCGATCTCGCGAAGCCGCGACATCCCATCCACCGAAGTCCCGGGTCGCGTGAAGCGCGCCGAGCGGTAGGTGAGCACGCGTGTGACCGCGGGGTTGTGCTCCACAACAACTGCCGAGCCGGGATGCACGAGCACGTCGATGGCGGCGTCGGGGTACCGCTCGCGGAGCGCGCCGAGCACCGGCGTCGCCAGCACCACGTCCCCGAGGTGGTCCAGCTTCACGACCAAGATCCGGAGCGGGCCGGAGGAGCGGCGAGCGCGTCCCAGCGCGTTCACGACCACCGAGACCACGGCCGACAGGATGAAGATCGCGTATTCGCTCATCGCTCCACTCTCGAGACGAGCTCGTTCTGCCGGCAGGCCATCGCGTCATGGGACCAGGACGCTTCCGCGTGGAGGCGCGCCTCCTCGGCCAGCGAGGCGAGCCGTCCCCCGTCTCGAAGCAGCGAAGCGGTGATCGCGCCGAGATCGGCTGCAGTCGAGCCCTCGAGGTAGTGGCGCGCCGCCTCGACGCCGAGCCCCTCCGCCCCGAGCGCCGTCGTTACCACGGGAAGGCGCGCGGCCATCGCCTCCATGATCTTGACGCGCGCCCCGGCGCCGCTCCAGAGCGGCACGACCATGAGCGTGGCGCGCGCCATCTCCTCCGGCATCGAAGGCACGTCGGAGGCCACCTCGGCGCCGAGGGC
>JAEHDN010000207.1 GCA_016880395.1 Candidatus Eiseniibacteriota bacterium | reverse complement strand
GCCGAGCCACGCCGCGCGGCTCGCGGGAGAGAGCGCTTCGGGGCCGGGCGGATCCGGGGCCAGCTCCGCGTCCGCTCCGGGGTTGAGCCCCCGCGTCGCCGCGAGCGCGAGATCGCCGCGGCCGCCCCGGTGCGCGTAGAGCGCCCAGTGCCCCATACCCATCCCCTCGGCCACGGCGTCGAGCGCGTGGCGGACCAGATCCTCCTCGCGGTCGAATCGCGCGAGCGTTTCGCCGATGCGGTAGAGGCTGAGCTGGGCCTGGAGCGCCCGTGCGCGATCGAGCTCCGCGAGCCGGGCTCGATGGCGGACCGCGAGCCCGATGCCGATCGAGAGCAGGGCCGGCGCGATCGCCCATCGCGCGTTCCAGCCGGTCGCGATCGCCAGGATGGCAGCGAACGAGAGGCACCCCAGGCCCACCGATCCGGCGAGCGCGCGTCGCTTGGCGCGAGCGATTCCGAGCGGGGTGGACTCGTCCGACGAGGGTGCGATTCCTGCGGGGGCATTGGGGTTCGGCACGTGCTTGGGCCTCCGGTTACGGGAACCGCATCGGTTTCAGTGGATATCGGCAGAAAGGCGATGGAACTGGAGCCCCCGCTCCGGGTTTCTGCGGGTGGTGCTTCCTGCTAGCGTCCAATGCCGCAAGGGGATATCATCCGTCCTCGTGCGCCTCCGCCCATTCCTTCCCGCCCTCCTCCTCACGGCGTTCCTGGGCCCGTTCGGCTGCTCCAACAACACCGACCGGGTCACCGGGAACGAACGGCTGATCCGTGGGGTGGACGGATTCGGCTCGACCCTGGTCGAGACGACGATTCCCGACCGCGACACGTACGTGACACCAGGGACCGCCAACTACGGCTCCACGCTCCTGGTAGGGCGGGACGCGACGTTCGAGGGGCGTGCATTCTTCAAATTTCTGAGGATCAACCTGCCGAACGTGACCCTGACCGGCTTCGCCGCGAGCAACGTGCTCTTCGAGATTCCGTCGGTACCGCTCCGGAACGAGCCCTTGCAGGTGGACCTCGAGCTCCGCGAGACGGCGACCGCGCTCGCCGACAGCGGGACGATCGCCTGGCCGGGACCGGCCGCCGGCACGCTCCTCGCGACCAGGGCCTTCGACTTCACCGGGCCGCTCTTGATGGATCTCGGGGCGGGAAGCTTCAACCGCATCAAGCAGTGGACGGACCCCGAGCCTGACTCGATCCCGACGCTCATGCTTCGCGCGACCGCGATCCAGGGCTTCGCAGCCTTCGCCTCCCGCTCCGCGCGGATCCGGATCCCGTATACCTACACGGTCGGCTCGACCACGGTGGCGGACACCGTGAACACGACGGTGCCGTTCGATCTCTACCTGCATCCACCCCTGACGCCGCCGGCGACGGGGTCCGACACCACCCTCGTCCTCGGCGGACCCTACGAGGCGAGCATCGCCATCCGCGGGCCGATTCCAGCCGTGGGCGAGGGCTCGTCCATCAACGATCTCCGGCTGGTGTTCGGCGTGGTCGACTCGATTCCGGGCTTTCCGCTCGGGAGCGACAGCACCCAGGTCGTGCTCACGATCGAGATCTACCGCGTGACGGGGGCCTGGTCGGAAAGCGCGACCGAGCGGTCGTCCATTCCGACCGATTCGTCGCCGCTCTCCCTCGTCTTGCGCGAGTTCGCGGTCGGAGACACCCTTTCCGTACCCTTGCCGCCCGATCTTGCGCGGGGCTGGACGACCGCGAATGAGGGGGTCCTGCTCTCGATCCGGAATGCGAACACCAAACCGGGCGTGATCGTGGGATCGCGCGAGTCGTCGAGACCGCCGCTTCTTCGGGTGGGCACGACCACCGCGCCGCCGGGGCGGTTCTGATGCGCGCGCGCGGGGCCGCTCGGCCGGCTCTCGCCACCGCCTTCGCGGTGGTGGCCCTCCTCGCCATGACGGCGTCCATCTCGTCGGCCAACTCCGTCTTCTCGTCGGCCGGGCTCGGAGAGCCTTCGCTCGAGGAGAATGCCCGTCTCCGCGCCCTGGGGGGCGCCGGGGCGGCCGAGCACGGAGCCTCCTCCTTCTCGCTCGTGAACCCGGCTTCGATTGCCGAGGCGCAGCACCTCGTACTCGAGGCCTCGATCCTACAGACGCGCCGCCAGGTCACGACCCTCCACTACGGTGACGAGACCGGCAACGAATCCTCGTTCCCCTCGGTTCGCCTCGTGATCCGATTCCCGAACGGGCTCGTCCTCGGGGGGAGCTACCTCCTCGGCACGAACGGCGAGTTCCAGGTCACGCGGCCGGAGAGCGCGGGCACCGCGTCGGTGCTCCGCGTGGATGGTCGCGGCGGAATCAACCTCCTCCGGGCCACACTGGCTCGCCGCCTCGGACGAAACTTTCGGGTCGGGGTGGACTACGAGGTCATCGGCGGGAGCTACCACGAGGAATGGCAGCGGTCGTTCGTGGATCCGAACCTCGCCGCGACGCGCGACACGCTCGACGTTTCGTGGGATCGGCTCGGCCGGTGGCGACTCGGGCTTCAGTGGGTCCGTTCCTGGATCGCCCTCGGAGCGGCCTACGAGTCGGGACGCAGGCTACCGGTCACGGAGCGCCAGCGGACGAGCGGCGCCGAGACGCTCTCGGCGAACTCGCTCGTGATCCCGGAGGGGGTCGTGGTCGGGTTCGAGCTCAAGCCCAGATCGCGGACCCGGTTCGTCGGACAGTACCGCCGTCAGCAGTACGGCGTCGGAACCATCGAGAGCGACCTCGTCACCTTCCGCCCGCTGGAGCGCTACTCGCTCGGCTGGGAGCGTCTGCCCGCGAACCAAGGCCGCCCGAGTCTCAATCGCGTGCCGATTCGCTTGGGGGTGTCGCTCCTGCGCTGGCCCGACCTTCTCCCGGTCGCGGGAGCCTCCGACATCTCCGGAGGCACCGCGGCCATCGAGGAGTGGGCGGGGTCGATCGGAACGGGACTCCGTACCAAGGACGGGGGCGGCGCGATCGACATCAGCCTGGAGGGGGGAGAGCGGGGCGACCGGGAGCGGCTCGGCGCGAAGGAGACCTTCGTGCGCCTCGGTCTGACGCTACGGGTGAGCGACGAGACCTGGCGCTAGCAGGTCTCCCACCGAAGCCGCCCGCTTCTCACGCCCGGTGCCCGCGGGCGCGCCGCATCGCTCGCAGCGCCTCAGATGCCTGAGACGCTCGGCGTAATCGACGACGGTCGCCACCAACCAGGCATGCGCCTCCAGCGACGGCGCGGGAGAGGTGGTCGCGCCACGATACGGATGAAGGCTCTCCGGCAGCACGTCCCACCCCTCCGCGCGTGCGGCGCACCAGAGAAGGAGCGTCCGGGCGGGATCGAGGTCCTGCACGCGGCGTGCGGTGCGGATTCCGTGCTGCGCCAGCCAGAGCGTCGCCGCGACCGAAGGGCGTCCGGGCACCTCGGGGAGATCCGTTCCCACCGAGCCGACCGGATCCCGCTCGTAGCGAGCGATCCCGCCGACTCCCGTCCGCACCCAGAGGGACTCTTTCACCGCGTCGACCGTGGCGCGAACCCGAACGTCCTCGGGCTCGAGATCGCCGAGAAGGCCGAGCCACAGGAGCGAGGCGTCGAGGCGAGGGTCGGCGCGATGCGTACGCCCCGCCCGCGCGGTCGAGACGGCGAAGCGGCCCCACTCGGGGCGATAGAGATGTCGCGCCATGGCCCGCGCGATCCCATCGGCGGCGCCGGCCCACGCCCTCGCGTGCGGCGCATCGCCGAACGCCGCGGCCATGCGAGCCGCGCCGAGGAGCCCGGCCCGCACCACCGCGGCGGTCCAGGCGTGGATGCCGGCCCGCTCCTCCCAGAGATCGGACGAGGCGGGCAGCGCGGTCCCGGGGTCGAGCGAGGATGCGAGGAGATCGGCGGTCGGACGGACCGCGTCGCGGAAGACAGGTGCCGCGAACTCGACGTCGCGCTCCCGCTCGAAGTGCCGGGCCGCGGCCCAAAGCACGAGCGCCGGCCCCGCCGGATCGTCCGTCAGCCCGACGGGAGCGCCGTCCCCGTCGATGGCCGTGGGCAAGGAGCCCAGCTCGCGCGCCGCGCGAGTCGCGTGCTCGAGGTAGCGCCTCACCGCGCCGTGATAGCCGGCTCGTCCGAGCGCGTCCGCGGCGATGGCCGCATCGCGGTGCCGACACCAGCGGGGCGCGCCCGCCGCTCCGGCCGCCACGCCGGCCTCGTCGGACGCTCCCTCGAGCCGGGTCCCGATCGCCCCGCCCGGCTCCTGGTGGAGCCGCAGCAGGACGAGGCTCCGGTGGTAGAGCGTCTGGACATCCTCGGGAAGATCCGGGAGATCGCGCGAGCCCTGGCTCACCCAGAGATTCCAGTGCCCGCGCGTGCGCGCAAGCGAGGCGGGGATGCCGGCGCGGCGAAGAGCCGCGTCCCGCTTCCGCGCTTCGCGAAGGGACGAGCCGAACACGATCCAGACCGTGACCAGGCCCGACGCGCCCGGCGCGAGCGGAAGCGGTGCACCGGCGAGCGAGTCGCAGCGCCCGTGCACCTCGTCCGGACCCTCGAGCCGCACGCCGCCGGGGATGTCCTCCGCTCCCGGGGCGCCGTCGTTCTCGCGGGCGGAGAGGCGCGCGACCGGAACACCCGTGCCGTCCGCGGTCTCGAGGTTGATCAGGGCCACCCGCCGTCCGGCGTGATGCACGAGGCCGCGACTCTCGGCGTCCCGGAGCGCGGTCTCGCGGGGCTCGCCGGGGGCGAGCGCGAGATCGTGATGGAAGACCACCCGGAGATCGCGCGTGTGCGACGCGCGGTTCGTGACCTGGACGCGGCGCACCAGGGCGTCCAGGAGCGCGTCCACGTAGGTCTCCTGCCAGATCTCGACCTCGAGCTCCGTCGAGACGAGCGCGAGGTCGATGACCGGAGCGTCCCCACCCTCGCCGAGACGCGACTCGAAGGCGTCGTCGATCCAGCGAAGGGAGCCGTCGAGGAGGAGGCCGATTCGGGCGGGGCGGCGGAACAGCTGGTGACCGGGAGCGATGGAGGGAACGTAGAGCTCGCGAAGCGAGCCATGGAGGTCGGCCGTGGCCAGGACCGATCCGTTTCCGACGACGAACGCGCGTGCCAGCGTGTGCCTCCCTGCCTCCCGACCGCTTCCCGATGTGACGCGTCGCACGCTATCAGACCATCACGCGCCCGGTCAACGATCGCGAGTTCAACTTGACTCTTTTCGCGCGGGTTTCATCATATCACCGGTGATCCACGCTCTCGCGGACGTCGGCCACGCGATCGGCTCGCGCGCCATTCTCTGGTTCCACCTCGGCGTCTGGCTCGTGCTCGCCGCCTACGGGCTCCACCGGCTCCACCTGATCCTGCTCTACAGGAGACGGCGCCCCGCGGCGCTTCCGCCCGCCCCGCGTGAGTGGCCCCGCGTCACGATCCAGCTCCCCCTCTACAACGAACGCTACGTGGCGGAGCGGCTCCTCGCGGCCGCGGCGGCCGTCGACTATCCCCGCGACCGGCTCGAGATCCAGGTGCTCGACGATTCCGAGGACGAGACGGTCGATCTGATGGCGAGCGCCGTCGAGCGCCTTCGCGCCCGGGGCATCGATGCGGTGCACGTCCGCCGAAGGGGCCGCGTGGGCTACAAGGCGGGCGCGCTCCAGCACGGGCTCCTCCGCGCGCGGGGAGATCTCCTCGCCATCTTCGACGCGGACTTCGTCCCGCCGCCCGACATCCTGAAGCGGATGGTCCCGCACTTCGCCGATCCCGGCGTGGGCATGGTGCAGGCGCGGTGGAGCCATCTGAACCGCGACTATTCGCTCCTCTCCCGGCTGCAGGCGATCTCGCTCGACGCGCACTTCCTGATCGAGCACACCGCGCGCATGGGCGGGGACCGGTATTTCAATTTCAACGGAACGGCCGGCATTCTCCGGCGAAGCTGCATCGAGGACGCCGGTGGGTGGCAGTCGGACACGCTCACCGAGGACCTCGACCTGAGCTACCGGGCGCAGCTCAAGGGCTGGCGGTTCGTGTTCGCGGGGGATGTGGGCTGCCCGGGGGAGCTGCCGGTCGAAATGAACGCGTTCAAGGCGCAGCAGCACCGGTGGGTGCGCGGATCGATCCAGGTCGCGCGGAAGCTCCTGCCGCGAATCTGGCGGAGCGAGGCGCCGCTCGGGGTGAAGGTCGAGGCGACCTTCCACCTCACCGCCAACGTTCCGTACGTGCTCCTGCTCCTCCTCTCCCTCATCGTCTATCCGGTCGTGCTGGCGCGCTACTCGAGCCGGAGCCTCTTCTTCCTCACGGCCGACACCGTGCTCCTCCTGGCCGCGACGGTGCCGGTTCTCGCCTATTTCGCGCAGGGCCAGCGGGGACCGGCGCTCTCGCGCCTGCGCTGGGTGCCGCTCGTGATGACGCTCGGGATCGGGCTGGCGGTGAACAACACGCGGGCGGTGCTGGAAGGGCTCTTCTGCTCGGCCGGCGCGTTCCACAGGACGCCCAAGTTCCGGCTCCTCCGTCGAGCGGACCGGTGGGGTGGGAAGCGCTACCGCTCCCCGATCAACCTCTACGCGGCCGCCGAGCTCGCGCTCGGCGCGTACTTCGGGTGGGCCATGGTCGCGCTCGCGCGCGCGGGACTCTGGGCCCCGCTCCCGTTCTTCCTGCTCTATCTTTTCGGATTCATCTACGTGGGCGGACTTTCGGTGGCCCACGCCGCACGCCGCTCCTGAGCCGCGGAGCGGCGCGCGATCCACGCGATCGCGGCCACGGCCGCCCAGCCTCCGTACTCGACCCAGGGAATCCAGGCCGGCAGCGTCCAATCGCCCGTCGCGCGGTAGTGCGGCAGGGGGATGTACGAAAGCGCGACCAGGCCGGTCGCGGCCAGGAGTCCAGCGTCGGCGTGGAGCGGCAGGAGCGCCGCCAGCGGGACGAGGTACCAGGGGAAGACCGTGGGGCTCGCGATCGCGTACGCCGCGAGCCAGCCGATCGCGGCGCCGGTCGCGGTCCGCGCGCGGAGCGTCACGACCGTCCCCGCGGCAACGAGGAAGCCGGCGAGCAGGAGGCGCGCTGCCGTTCCCGAGCCGAGCGCCGCCCGCGCCAGCGGGTAGAGCGGACCGTTGAACTCCCATCGCGTCGCGTACGCCGCCAGTCCGCCCCAGAGAGACGAGCCGGCTCCCGCGAAGGGGAGGGAGAGGAGCGCGATCGACCCTGCGGCCGCCGCGAGGAGGGTCCAGGCCCTCCGCCGCACGAGGGTTGGACCGAGGAGAAGGGGGGTATACTTGACGAGACAGGCGATGGCCCACGCGATGCCCGCCAGAGCCTGCCGCCGGGTGTCGAGGAGCGCGAGCGCGACGACGAGCCAGGCGGCCGCCAGGAGGTCCACGTGCCCGCTGCCGTAGCTCTCGACGATGAGGAGCGGGTTCCACGCGAAGAGCAGGATCCGCTCGCGGGCGAGACCTCGTCGGCGGAGCAGGACGAGCATTGCGGCCCAGGCGGCGATCTCGAAGGGAAGGTAGGCCGCCTTGAGCGCGGCGGGGGTGGGGCGGATCGCCGCGATCGCTCCGAAGAAGAGCTGCGCGGCCGGAGGATAGATCGTGGGAACGTCGGCATGGTTGATCCGGACGAAGAGATCGCTCCGCCGCTCGCGAAGCTCGGGTGCGGAGGGAGCGTGCCGGTAGGGATTGATGCCGTCCGCGACGAGACTCCCGTCCCACAGGTAGCGATAAGCGTCCTCGGACAGGGTCGGGGGCGTCGGGACGAGCAGAAGCCGCGCCGCGACGGCGACGCCCAGGATCCAGACGAGGGAGCCGCGCGGCGGCCCTGGAGCGATCAGCACGCGGCGCGCGGCGAGAACGTAGGCGATGTGGGTGATGCCCCAGAGCGCGAGAAGCGCATGGGTGTGGCGACCCAGATCGCCGAGACGCGACACGGCGGCGGCAAACGCGAGGAGAGCGAGGCCGTGGACGAGCGTGGTGGGGCGGCTCACCCGCGCGGGTGCGGCCTGGACTTCGGCGAGGAACGGCGATGCATGATGGTGGAACCCCCTCGCCCGTGAAATCGACGGGCGGTCCGCATCCTAGGAAACCGGCCGTACCCGGTCAACGCCCCCGGGTGCACGCGAGCAAGCGTCCTTCGGGCGGCTCCGGCAGGCCGCCGCGCGCGACAGGTAGAGCGCCGGTCCGCCCCGTAGCGGAGCTCGAGGCGCAGGACCCCGCGGCGCGGGGCCTTTGGGAAGCCACCGTCGAGCCCGAGGAGGACCGGCGGCCGAGCGGCATCACGCAGAGCATGATCGGGGTGAGCCCCCGGATGCAGCGCGTGTTCCGCATGGTCGCCAAGGTCGCCCCGACCGAATCCACCGTCCTCATCACCGGCGAGAGCGGGACGGGCAAGGAGATGGTCGCCACATCGGTCCACCTCCAGAGCGCGCGCGCCCACAAGCCGTTCGTCACCGTGAACTGCTCGGCCATCCCCGAGACGCTCTTCGAGAGCGAGCTCTTCGGGCACGTCCGCGGGGCCTTCACCGGCGCGGTCGTGGACAAGGTGGGACTCCTCAAGCGCGCGGACGGCGGCACGATCTTCCTGGACGAGGTGGCGGAGATGCCGCTCTCCGTCCAGCCCAAGCTCCTCCGGGCCCTCCAGAACGGGGAGATCCGGAGGGTCGGCGACGCCGAGTCGACGCGGATCGACGTCCGCGTGATCGCGGCGACGAACCGGGACGTGAAGCGCGCGCTCACAGAGGGGCACCTGCGCGAGGATCTCTACTACCGGCTCAGCGTCTTCCACATCGAGCTGCCGCCGCTGCGCGAGCGGCCCGAGGACATTCCGCTCCTCGCGAACTTCTTCCGCCAGCGCTACGCGCGCCGGCTCGACAAGCGGGTGGAGGGCTTCACCGAGCGCGCGCAGGCCGCTCTCATGCACTACGACTATCCGGGCAACGTCCGCGAGTTGGAGAACGCGATCGAGCGGGCGGTGACGCTCGCCGAAGGCCCGGAAATCAGCCATCTCGATCTCCCTCCGTCGTTCCGGGAGCCGCCGCTCCTCCAGCTGCGCGAAGGGAATGCGTTCCCGTACTCGGAGACGATGAGCCTCGAGCAGATCGAGGCGGAGCACATCCGGCGCGCGCTCGCGCACTTTGCGGGCAACACGACCCGCACCGCGCGGAGCCTCGGAATTTCGCGCTCGACCCTCTGGAGGAAGATGAAGCATTATCGAATCTAGTGGGAGCTGTGGTTCCATTATGGAACCATTCCTGTTTCAATATAGGACCTGTGCTTGAATCTGGAACGGGTATTCGATGAGGCTCTCTTCGAGGTAAGCTCATGTGTCAATTGAGCATATGCCGGCTGGCGGCGAGTGGCACGGCGGCTGCCTATCTCTACGGGTAAGTTTGGGGAGCGATCCGCTCTCGAGTCGTCAAACCACCCGAAGAGGAGAAAAGAGCCATGGCACTGATTCGCTTTAGCCCCGCGCGCGACGCCTTCGCCGTCCAGAACGAGATCAACCGGCTGTTCGATGAAGTGATGGGCCGCCGGTTCGAGCCGGAAGGGCCCATGGTGTGGCAGCCCGCGGTGGACATCGAGGAGCATGCCGAAGGCTTCACCATCCGGACCGATCTGCCGGGGATGAAGCTCGAGGACATCAAGATCACCTTCGCCGACAACCAGCTCGTCATTCGCGGCGAGAAGCGGCGCGAGGTGGAGAAGAAGGAAGGGAACTACCTCCGTGCGGAGCGCGTGTACGGCCAGTTCGAGCGTGCGTTCACGCTGTCGCACACGGTGCAGCCGGAGCGCATCGGCGCGGCCTATCGCGACGGCGTGCTCGAGGTGAGCGTCCCGAAGGCCGAGGAAGCCAAGGCCCGCGAGATTCCGATCAAGACCTCGCAGGGGACGCAGTCGTAACGCGCGATCCGTCCGGATCGCTTCGAGAAACCGTAAGGCGCGGGGAGGCCGTCCGCCTCTCCGCGCTTGGCCATGGGAGGGATTATGGGCAAGACCATCGGAATTGACCTCGGCACGACCAACTCGTGCGTGGCCGTGATGGAAGGCGGTGAGCCGGTCGTGATCCCGAACTCCGAGGGCACGAGGACCACCCCCTCCGTCGTGGCATTCACGAAGACCGGCGAGCGGCTGGTGGGCCAGGTGGCCAAGCGCCAGGCCGTCACCAACCCCAAGAACACGATCTATTCGATCAAGCGCTTCATGGGCCGCCGCTTCTCCGAGGTGGCCGAGGAGGCGAAGAACGTTCCGTATGCCGTGAAGGAAGGGAAGGGCGGCGAGGCGGTGATCGAGGTCGAGGGGAAGTCGTACACGCCCCCCGAGATCTCGGCCATGATCCTCCAGAAGATGAAGCAGACCGCGGAGGACTACCTCGGCGAGCCCGTGGCCGAGGCCATCGTCACCTGCCCCG
>JAEHDN010000206.1 GCA_016880395.1 Candidatus Eiseniibacteriota bacterium | reverse complement strand
TCAGCTCCATCTTCCCCGCGTAGTCCCAGACGTAGGCCGCGACGATTCCAGCTGAGCGCGTGGCGCGCGCCATCTCCGCGACCCCCTGCGACGGCTCCGGAACGAAGTTCAGCACGAGGCCAGAGACGGCGGCGTCGATCGTCGCGGTGGTCGTGGGGAGCGATTGGGCATCTCCGACCGCGAAGGTCGCCCGCGCTCCCACGGCTCCTGCCCGCGCATCCTTGACGTGCGCTCTCGCGTACTCGACGAAGCCGGGCGAAGGATCGACCGCGCTCACCGATCGCGGCTCGGCGAGATCGAGGATGGTCTGGGTCAGCGCCCCCGTCCCGCAGCCCACGTCGAGCCAGTCGCGCCCCGCCGGGACCGAGAGCCAGGCGAGGAATTCCCGCGCCACACGCCGGCTCCAGCGGCCGACGTAGGGCTCATAGAGATTGCCAAGAGCCCAGACGTCCGCTCGTACTGGTTGATCCATGGAGCCCCGTCCCCTCACCCGGCTCAGAACGGCACGAAGAGCTGCGCGACGTACTCGTCGCGATCGGGCGACTCGGTCGTTTCGTCGGGCCCGCTCGAGTGGTAGCGGGCGTAGGAAAGCTTCACCTCGGTGAACGGCACCGGCGTCACGTCCAGGTCGATCAGGTACCGGCGGGTCAGCTCGCGGTCGCCCTCCCGATCCGGATCCAGGTAATCGAACTTGGCCCGCACGTTCACACCCCGGGACACGCGGTAGTCCGCTTCCACGAAGGAGGCCATGCTGTTGACCTTGCGAAATGGACCCTCGTCGGTGCCTCCCGCGTACTCGCCGAGCAGCGTGAGCGATCGGAACGTCCGGCTCAGGTAGAGCGACCAGCGATCCGCGTCGAATCCTGACTGGTCGGCATATCCGGAGATCCCTCCCTGCAGCCACGGGAAGCCCCACGCGACCTTTCCGGCAAAGGCCCGCGCGCCGTCCGCGGTCGGCGTCGCCTCCCCGTTCGTGTACGAGAACTCGAACCAGCCGTTCTTCCCGACCGATCCGAGCGCGAGGCCCGCATCCTCCTTCTGCGAATCGTAGGGCAGGAACGCCCGCGTGAACGACGTGTGGTCGTCCTGCCGAAGTCCGAACGGCACGCGGAAGCGACCCACCTGGACGAATGCCTCCTTGGGGAGGCCGTGGAACAGCGCGTACAGCTCCCTGGCCACGTACGGCTGCGGAAACCCTGGCGCGTCGACGACGATCCCATGGCTCCCCACGATCGTGAGGTGCTCCTGGGGGGTGATGGCGACGCGCAGGTTCCCCTCCATCGGAAGGAACGTGTAGGTCTGGAGGCCCGACACACCCTCGAAATGCTCTCCGATGTAGGTCATCCGCGTGTCCATCCCGAGCCGGATCCAATCGTTGAGCTGCGGGTTCACGTCGATGCTCCCGAACTTCGTCTCCTCTTCCATCGAGTGGCGGTTCTTGAGGTACGTGAATCCGAAATCGTTGCGCATGGCCCCGCCGTTGGGATCGATGTGGCACGAGGCGCACTTCGTGCCCTCGCGCGAGGCGTAGAGCGGCAGCGCCCGGGTCGGCGCGGCGCTCGCGAGGTACACCATGGACAGGGCGGCGAGAAGGGTGCGGATCACGGCTGGGTCCTCCTTCCTGCGAGGGAGTACGCGGGCTCGGGCAGACGCGCGACGACCAGGTAGAGCGCCATCACGGCGGCCGCGAGCCCCACGAGGGCAACCGGGAAGAAGCCAAAGCGGTCGATGAGACCGCCGGACGATCCGGCGACCAGGGCCTGGACCGGCGCCACGATGGCCGGGATGATGCCCAGATAGGCGGTGTTGTCCTCGTGCGGGCTGAACGCCATCGAAAGATTGTAGAGGGCCAGGCGGTCGGCCACGATGAAGATTCCGAGGGCGAACGCCGTGACGAAGTAGAACACGGGATGGCCACCCCAGAGGGCGAGCGCCAGGCCGGCCACGAGCGCGGCGTTCGCGATCACCGCGACACGAACGTATCCGAACCGATCTCCGATCACCCCCGTCAGCACGCTCCCGAGCATCTGTCCCACGCAGCAGACCGCCGTGTAGAGGGCCGAATCGCGCGCCCGAAGCAAGAAGCGGCCCTCGGCGTACACGGGGTAGTACGTGATCAGCATGTAGCTCCCCGTCGACAGGACGAGCGCGATCAGGTAGACGCGGAGCCCGCTCCGATCGGCGACGATTTCCCGGGCGTGGCGCATCACGGTCCGGAGCGGCGTGTCGGGCTCCACGACCGCGCCGGGCTCCTCCCGCACGGGCAGGAAGAAGATCGCCCCCGCGGCCATGCACACCGCCGCCACCAGGAAGCCGACCGCGTAGTTGAGCGGAAATCCCAGCGTCGAGCCGAGCACGCGGCTGGCCACCCAGCCGCCGATCGCCCCCATCAACGTCTGGAAGAAGAAGATCGTCCCGAAGGAGCGCGCGCGCAGCTCCGGCCGCGTCACCCTTCCGATGAAGTTGATCCAGACGGGGATCGTGAATCCCATGAGGACCCACGAGAGCCCCCACGTGATCAGGAAGAACGCGATGTCGATGTCCGGCGCGGGGCGTGGCGCGAGGCCGAGCCAGGCGGCGATGACGAGGTACGGGATCGCGGCCAGGACATGGAGCAGGATCACGATGGGCTTTCGTCGTTCGAGGCCGCTCGTCGCCTGCGCGGCGAACAGGCCGGAAAAGCTCGTGGTGAGGATCCAGACCACGGGGAGTGTGCCGATGACCGTGTTGCTCGCACCGAGCCGGGCCAGGAACACGGGGAGCACGGCGACCATCGAGATGAGCGCGAGGGACACGCCCCAGAACGACTCGACGGAGAGAAGCCACGAGACGTTCTTCCAGTGGCGGTCGAGTGGAAGGGTCACGGCGCGGGAGCCTAGCAGGTCGCTCCAGGCGGGGCTACCCTGACGCGATTCCCACCGCGGTCTACGGTTTCCCTTTCTCCGGCCCGCGCCGACCCGTCGGGTCGCCCTCGCCGCGCCGCCGCTCCTTCTCGGCGCGGATCCGTTCCAGCCGCTCGGCCAGCTCCTTCTCGGCGCCGCGCGCGACGCCCAGCCAGTAGCGAGCGTCGCCGAGCTCGTCGGGGAGATAGCGCTGCGTCACGATCGCGTCGTCGTAGTCGTGCGCGTACTCGTAGTCGCGTCCGTAGCCGAGGCCCTTCATCAGCGGCGTCGGCGCGTTCCGGATCCAGAGCGGCACGGGATAGGGCGGCTTCTCCATGGCGTCCGCCGCCGCGGCCTTGTACGCGCGGTAGATCGAGTTGCTCTTCGGGGCGAGCGCGAGATAGACCACGAGCTGCGCGAGCGCGGTGTTGGCCTCGGGCATGCCGAGGAAGTGGACCGTGTCCTTCACCGCGACCGCGAGCCGGAGCGCCTCGGGGTCCGCGAGCCCGATGTCCTCGGAGGCGAACCGGATGAGGCGGCGGGCCACGTAGAGCGGATCCTCCCCCGCCTCGAGCATTCGCGCGAGCCAGTAGAGCCCGGCGTCGGGATCGCTCCCGCGGATGCACTTGTGGAGCGCGGAGATGATGTTGTAGTGCTCCTCCCCCACCCGGTCGTACGGGAGCGCGCGGCGCTGCGCCGCCTCCCGCACGTTCTCGCCGGTGATCGCGTCGCGCTTCTCC
>JAEHDN010000205.1 GCA_016880395.1 Candidatus Eiseniibacteriota bacterium | reverse complement strand
GTGGCGGCGGCGGGCAACTTCGGCGCTGACGAGGTCAGCCTCCCGGCCGGTTATCCTGGGGTGATCTCGGTGGGCGCGAGCGGCTTCGATGACTTCCCCGCGTCCTACACGTCATTCGGGCAGAAGCTCGATCTCCTCGCCCCCGGCGGGGACTTCACGGAGCTGAACCAGGATCACGTGCAGGATGCCGTCTTCGAGCTGAGCATCAAGCCCTTCCGTTCGGACGGCTCCCTCGCCAACCCGGACTCCTTCGGCGTCTTTCCCTTCTTCGGCACGTCCGGCGCGGCGCCGCACGTGTCGGGGGCCGTGGCGCTCCTCCTCTCGATGGGGCTGAAGGGCGAAGGGGCGGTCCTCCAGACGCTGCGCTCCACCGCGCGCCAGCGCTTCGCGCCCGTGCAGGGAGGATTCGATCCGCGCGACGGATTCGGGCTCCTCCAGGTCGGCGAGGCCGTCCGTCATCCGGCGGGCGGACCCTCTCTCGCTGGCTCCCCGCCCGAGGGCGCCCTGCGGGCCCGCATGATCTCGGGCAACCCGGCGCGTGGGGAGGCCGCGCTCTCCTTCCGCATGACCGCCGCGGGCCGGGTTCGCGCGCGCGTGTTCAATTCGAGGGGCGAGCTCACGCGCACCCTGGCCGATGGGCCCCGCGAGGCGGGCACGCAGACCCTGCGCTGGGACGGCCGGGACGAGCGCGGCCAGGACGCGCCGAGCGGCATCTACTTCGTGCGCATCGAGACGAGCGAGGGCCGCGCGACGCACAAGGTGGCCTTCTTGCGCTGAGGGAAGCGCGGGTCTAGAGTCGCCGCGTTCGATCGGGCCCGCCCAGGCGGCGCCCGTCCCCGCCGACGCCAAGGAGGACCGCATGAATCGCACGGCCGCGACCTTTCTGCTCCTCGCCCTCGCCGCAACACCGGCCGCCGCGCGCGCGGAGGACGCCCCCACCACCACGACCACCACCGTCGTCGCCCCCGTCTCGACCAAGGAGACGTCGCTCCAGCGCATCCAGAAGATGGTCGCGAAGATCGACGCCGAGGCCGCGACCCCCGAGGGGGAAGCCAACGTCCTCGCCCGGCTGTCGAAACAGCTCGCGGTCCAGCCGGACACGCTCGAGGCGCAGCACCAGGACTGGGGTCTCGGCTATGGTGAGATCTCGATGGTCTACGGCTTCGCCCGCACCAGCAAGACGAAGGCGACGCCGCAGCAGGTCGTCGAGATGCGCCGGTCGGGCCTCCAGTGGGACGTCATCGCCAAGCAGCTCGGGGTCAAGGTGGACACGGTCGCGTCGCGCATGAAGAAGAGCGCCGGTCCCAAGCCGACGCCGGTGGCGAAGTAGCCGTGGCCGCGCGCAGAAAGAGCGCGCCCGCAAGGAAAGGCCGCGGCAAGGCCGCCACCCCCAGGCCGGCGAAGCGGCCCGCTCGCCAGGCTGTCGCCGCAGAGCCCGCCGCCTCGCCGCTCGACGCGTGCGCTTGCGTCGCCGACCTCGAGATCATCGCGCGCCGCAAGCTTCCGCAGGGGGTCTACGACTACTACGCCGGCGGCGCCGAGGACGAGCAGACGCTCGACGCGAACCGCGAAGCGTTCCGCCGCGTCTTCCTCCGCCCGCGCGCGCTCGTCGGCGTCGCGCGCGTGGACACCGCCACCACGGTGCTCGGTGCTCCGGTCTCGCTCCCGGTGCTGATCGCGCCGGTCGCGTACCAGCGCATGGCCGACCCCGAAGGCGAGGTCGCCACCGCGTGCGCCGCCGCGGCCGCGGGCACCTTGATGATCGTGAGCACGATCGCGACCGCGAGCATCGAGGAGATCGCCGGGGCCGCACCCGGACCGCGGTGGTTCCAGCTCTACATGGCGCCCGAGCGCGCCTTGTCCGAGGACCTGATCGCGCGCGCCGAGGCCGCCGGATACCAGGGAATCTGCCTCACGGTGGACACTCCGATGCTGGGGCGACGCGAGCGCGACGTGAGGAATCGGTTCGCCCCGACGGGCATGGTCCTCCGCAATTTCGAAGGCGACCTCGCGCGCATGCCGCGCACCCGGATGGGCTCGGGCTTCGCCGTGGGGGCGAGCCGGCTCCTCGATCCCTCGATCACCTGGGACTCGGTGCGCTGGATGCGCGGGGTGACCCGGCTCCCCATCATCGTGAAGGGCGTCATCGCGGCCGCTGACGTAGAGCTCGCGCTCGACGCGGGAGTCTCCGCCATCGTCGTGTCGAACCACGGGGGCCGCCAGCTGGACGGCTGCGAGCCCGCGCTCGCAGCGCTCCCCCACGTCGTCGAGGCGGCGGCGGGGCGCGTCGAGATCTACGTCGACGGCGGTGTGCGCCGCGGAAGCGACGTGGTGAAGGCGCTCGCGCTCGGCGCGCGCGCCGTGCTCATCGGACGGCCGGTGGTGTGGGGGCTCGCGGCGGGAGGGCAGGCCGGCGTGGCGTGCGTGCTCGAGATGCTGCGCAGCGAGCTCGCGATGGCGATGGCCCTCTGCGGCTGTCCCACCATCGCCTCGATCGAGCGGGAGCTGGTCGTGGAGCCCTGGGCCGCGCGGGCGACACCCCAACGGGCTTGACCCTCCCCGGAGCGGAGCGCACGATTGAAGCATGCGCTCCGAGATCTCCATCTGGATCCAAGCCTCGCCCGACACCGTCTACTCTCTCGTCGCGGATCTCGACCACTGGGAGATCTGGCTCTCGCACTACCGCTACGTCCGCGTGCTCGATCGCCAGGACGGTGAGATCCGCGCCGCGATGAGCGCCAAGCGGGGGCTCGTTCCGGTCTTCTGGCAGGCTGTCCAGAGGGCGGAGGCGACGACGCGCACGGTCCGCTTCCGCCACGTGCGCGGTATCACTCGAGGCATGGACGTGCTCTGGACCATCGAGCCGGAGGAGGGAGGCACGCGCGCGAGGATCTTCCACGATCTCACCCTGGGATGGCCGCTGATCGGCCGCTGGTTCGCGGACCACGTGATCGCGCGGGGCTTCATCGAGCCGATCGCCGGGCGGACCCTCAGGAGCTTCAAGCGGATCGCGGAGCTGGCTTGACCGCACCCACAACCCCGCGCCGAGCGGTGGTCACCGGCCTCGGGCTGGTGACCCCCATCGGCATTGGCGTGTCCTCCTTCTGGGAGGGCGTCAGGACCGGGAGGCTCGGCGTGCGGGCGCTCACCCGCTTCGACGCCTCGGCGCTCCGGACGCAAATCGCGGGTCAGGTGGACGACTTCGACCCCGCGAATCACATGGAGGCACGCCGACCCGCCCGGCTCGACCGGTTCGCCCAGTTCTCCCTCGCGGCCGCGCACATGGCGCTCGAAGACGCGGGGCTCGAGATCGGCACGAACGGCAGGCCAAACGGCGTCGCGTCGGAGCGCACCGGATCGGCGATCGGCTCCGCTCTCGGGGGACTGCCGGGGTCCGAGGCGGACCATGCCGAGTTCCTGGAGCGCGGCCCCCGCTCCATCCCGGCGAGCCTCGCGCTCCGCGTGTTCGCGGGAGCGGGCGTGTGCAACGTGGCGATCGAGTTCGGCGTGCGCGGCCCCGCGATCGGCAACTCCAACTCCTGCGCGTCCGGCGCGATCGCGATCGGCGAAGCGCTCGCGATGATCCGGGGGGGCGACGTCGACGTGGTCATCGCGGGGGGCGTCGAGGCCCCGCTCGCGCCGCTCACGTTCGCCTCCTTCACGGTGATCCGCGCGATGTCCACGTCGAACACCGTCCCCGCAGAGGCGTCCCGGCCCTTCGATGCCCGCCGCGACGGATTCGTCATGGCGGAGGCCGGGGCGATCCTGATCCTCGAGGAGATGGGACACGCGATCCGCCGCGGCGCGCGCATCTACGCCGAGCTGGCCGGATTCGCGAGCACCAACGACGCCTACCACATGACCGCGCC
>JAEHDN010000204.1 GCA_016880395.1 Candidatus Eiseniibacteriota bacterium | reverse complement strand
TGGCGAACCGGACGAAGCCGTAGGTGCCCATCTTGAGGAGCACGCCCGCGAGGATCACGCTGCCTGCCGTCGGCGCCTCGACATGGGCGTCGGGAAGCCACGTGTGGAACGGGAACATCGGCACCTTGATCGCGAAGGCGAGGGCGAAGGCCCCGAAGAGCCAGAGCTGCGCCGAGTGCGCGAGCGGCGTCTCGTAGAGCCGGAGGAGGTCGAACGTGAACTCCCCGGTCGAGGCGTGGTACGCAAAGTAGAGGTAGAGGATCGCCACCAGCATGAGGAGGCTCCCCGCCACCGTGTAGAGGATGAACTTGACCGCCGCGTAGACCCGCCGCGGGCCGCCCCAGACCCCGATGATCAGGTACATCGGGATCAGGACCGCCTCCCAGAACACGTAGAAGAGGACGAGATCCAGCGCGGCGAAGACGCCGATCATCCCCGTCTCGAGCGCGAGCAGGGTCGCGTAGTACATCTTGACCCGGGTCGTGATCGCGCCGAAGGAGGAGAGGATCGCGATCGCCGAGAGGAACGTCGTCATCACGATCAGAAGCGCGCTGATCCCGTCCACCCCGAGGAAGTACGAGATCCCGAGATTGGGTACCCATTCCTTCCGCTCCACGAACTGCATGCCCGATCGGGCGCCGTCGAGCATGGTGATGAGCGGAATGGAGAGCGCGAACGTGACGAGCGAGACGATGAAGGCCGTCCCGCGCACGGCCCCGGGGCGCGAGGTGGGGATCAGGAGCACCGCGACCGTGCCCACCAGGGGCAGGAAGATGACGAGCGACAGGATCGGGAGGCCCAGGATCGTCACCGTTCCGCTCATCGGAGCGCCAGGTAGCCGAACACGACCACCAGCCCCAGCGTGATGACCATGGCGTAGACCTGCACCGAGCCGGTCTGCGCCTGCCGGAGGAGCCCGGCTCCCCGCTCGATCTGCCGGCCGACGCCGTTCACGGCGCCGTCGATGATCGCCGCGTCGAACTTCTCCCAGAGGGCGATCGATCCCCGCCGGATGGGCTGCACGATCTTGGCGTCGTAGATCTCATCGATCCAGTACTTGTTGAAGACGAGTCGGTAGAGTCCGCGCATCTTCTCGCCGAGCCTCGCGGGCGCCTCCGGGTCGGCGACGTAGAAGCGCTGGGCCAGGAAGATCCCCGCCAGCGCGACGACGAGCGAGATCGCCATGAGCGCCATCTCGAGTCCGGAACCCGCGTGCTCCGCACCGTGCCCCACGGCTTCCGCGGTGGCGCTCGCCGCGACACCCCCCACCCGGGCGACGTCCGCGAAGACCGGCGCCAGGAAGGCCGAGAGCTTCTGCCCTCCCTCGATGAGCGGGACCTGGATGAATCCCCCCACCAGGCTCAGGACCGCGAGGATCATGAGCGGGAGCGTCATGCTGTTCGGTGATTCGTGGAGGTGATGCCTCGCCTCCTCCGTGACCCGGGAGCGGCCGTGGAAGGTCATGAAGTAGAGGCGGAACATGTAGAACGCGGTGAGGAAGGCGCCCACCACGCCGACGGCCCAGAGAAACGGCCCGCCCGACTCGTAGGCGTGGAAGAGGATCTCGTCCTTGCTGAAGAATCCCGAGAACGGGAAGATGCCGGCGATCGCGAGCGTCGCGATCAGCATCGTGAGATGCGTGCGCGGCAGGTGCGACTTGAGGCCGCCCATCCGGTCCATGTCCTGCTCGCCGGAAAGCGCGTGGATCACGCTCCCCGCCCCGAGGAAGAGGAGCGCCTTGAAGAAGGCGTGCGTCATGAGGTGGAAGATCCCCGACGCGAACGCCCCCACGCCCATCGCGAGGAACATGTACCCGAGCTGGCTCACCGTGGAGTAGGCCAGCACCCGTTTGATGTCCTTCTGGAGGAGCCCGATCGTGGCCGCGAAGAGCGCCGTCGCCGCTCCCACCACCGCGACCACATGGAGCGCGGTCGGGGCGAGCGTGTAGAGGATGTGGCAGCGCGCGATCATGTAGACGCCGGCGGTCACCATGGTCGCCGCGTGGATGAGCGCGCTCACCGGCGTCGGCCCCTCCATGGCGTCCGGGAGCCAGACGTGGAGCGGGATCTGCGCGCTCTTGCCGATCGCGCCGATGAAGAGGAAGAGCCCGATCGCGGTGGCCATCGTGCTCCCCGGCGCGAGCCGGCCCGGAGCCTCGGCGAAGACCCGCCCGAAGTCGAGCGTGGTGAAGGTCACGAAGATCAGGAACATCCCGATCATGAAGCCCCAGTCGCCGATCCGGTTCACCACGAAGGCCTTCTTGCCCGCCGAGGCGGCCGAAGGGCGCTCGTACCAGAAGCCGATCAGGAGATAGGAGCAGAGCCCGACCCCTTCCCACCC
>JAEHDN010000203.1 GCA_016880395.1 Candidatus Eiseniibacteriota bacterium | reverse complement strand
TGGGACACACGCCCGTGGGCGGACCGTGACCCCCTTCCCGCGAAGCGGCACGTTCCCATCCTCGGAGCCAACGACGGCGCCTCTGGTGTGGCCGTGCTCCTCGAGCTGGCGCGTATGCTGGGGAACGGTCGTAACCAGCCGACGGTGGGGGTGGACATCGCGCTCTTCGACGGGGAGGATCTCGGGACCGACGCCGACCCGAGCGGCTTCTTCCGGGGATCGAACCGATACGTGGAATGGAGGTCCGGGGAGAGGCCGCCCATCTTCGTCATCGTCATCGACATGGTGGGCTCGAAAACAATGGTCCTCCACTGGGAGGGGAACTCCCGGAAGATGGCCTCCAACATCGTGGATCTCGTCTGGGAGGAGGCGCGGAGCCTGCGCGTGCGGACCTTTCGCTCGGACGTGCGCCACACCGTGTTCGACGACCACATCCCGTTCCTGAACGCCGGCATTCCGGCGATCGACGTCATCGACTTCGACTACCCCTATTGGCACACCACCCATGACACCCCGGACAAGTGTTCGGCCGAGAGCCTGGAAGGCGTCGGGGCTGTCCTCCTAAGCGTCGTCACGAAGCCCAATTTGCTATCCAACTGAATTTGGCCTTGAACCCTCCCCCTCGAGCCGGTAGGTTGGGGGGTCCGAGTGGGCCAGGGGTCCACTCGTACTTTTTCGGCCCCGGCCCGGGGTCGGAGTCCCGGGGGGCTGCCGCATGGACTGGAACACGCTGAAGGAGGACCTGAGCCGGCGCATTCAGGCCCTCCTGCAGGACGAGTCGTTCGATCTCTGGGATCTGGAGTTCGTGTCCCAGGCCGGCGCGACGGTCGTGCGGGTGTTCGTGGACCGGCCGTCGGGGGTAACCCTCCAAGACTGCGCCTACTGGAACAAGAAGATCGGTCGGTACCTGGACGCGGAAGACGTGATCCGGGGCCGCTACGTGCTGGAGGTGGGGTCGCCGGGGCTGGACCGGACGCTGACGCGTCCGGAGCACTACGCGCGGTACCTCGGCGCGACGGTGGAGATGAAGCTTCACGATCCGCACGAGGGGCGCCGGACGTTTCGCGGCGAGATCCGGGCCGCCGGTCCGGACTCGATGGTGGTCGCCGATCCCGAGGCCGGGACGGTGAGCCTGCCGTACGCGTCGATCCGGAAGGCGCGGCTGATCGTCGACCCATGGGAAGGGATGCGCGGCCAGGAGCGCCGACGGAAAGGGTGAAGACGTTGGCACGCGAGCCTCAAATCCGAAACATGAACTACGAGCTGATGGAAGCGATGGCTCAGATCGCGCGCGAGAAGAGCGTCGACAAGGCCATCCTCATCGAGACGCTCGAGGCCGGGCTGCTCTCCGCAGGGCGGAAGCGCTTCGGCCCGAACGCCAATATCGAAGTGCACTTCGATGACGTGAGCGGCAAGATCATCATGCGCCTGAAGCGCGTCGTGGTCGAAGAGGCCGACGACCTCGGGCTCGAGGTGGACCTGGCCGAGGCGCGCGGAGTCGAGCCGGACATCGAGATGGGGCAGGAGCTGATCCAGGACCTCTCCCTCGAGGAGCTGGGCCGCAACGCGATCGCCGCCGCGAAACAGGTGCTGGTGCAGCGGGTGCGTGAGGCCGAGCGGGAGCGGATCTACGAGGACTATCACGACCGCGTCGGCGAGATGGTGCGCGGCACGGTGCAGCAGGTGGACCGCGGCAACATCTACGTGAAGCTCGACCGCTCCGAGGGGGTGCTGCCGCCGCGCGAGCAGATCGCGCGCGACCGCTACCACCAGGGCGACCACATCAAGGCGTACATCATCGCCGTGGACAAGCTCGCGCGCGGGCCGCAGATCATCCTGTCGCGCACGCACCCGGAATTCCTGCGGCGGCTGTTCGAGGCGGAAGTGCCGGAGGTGGCGGAGAAGATCATCGAGATCCGCGGCATCGCGCGGGAGCCCGGCTCGCGGGCGAAGGTCTCGGTACTCTCGAACGACGACAAGATCGACGCCGTCGGCGCGTGCGTGGGCATCAAGGGATCGCGGGTCCAGGCGATCGTGCGGGAGCTGGGGGGCGAGAAGATCGACATCGTTCCCTTCAGCCACGACGCGGTCGTCTTCGTGACGCGCGCCCTGAGCCCGGCCAAGGTGCTCGAGGCGCAGGTGGTCGAGGCGGAGCAGAAGATCCTGGTCACGGTGGCGGACGATCAGCTCTCCCTCGCGATCGGCAAGGGAGGACAGAACGCGCGCCTGGCGGCGAAGCTGACCGGGTGGAAGATCGATCTCATCTCGAAGAGCGAGCGCGAGCGGCAGCGCGAGTTCGAGCGCAAGGCGCGCATCGACATCGAGGAGCTGGAAGGGGCCGGTCCCAAGCTGCGGGAGAAGCTGATCCGCGAAGGGATCGAGACGGTTCAGGACCTGCTCAAGACGCCGTTCGAAGAGCTGCTCGCGATCCAGGGGGTCGGCGAGAAGACGGCCGAGAAGCTCCTCGAGGAAGCCCGGGAGCTGGCGGCGAGGCGGGAGCGCGAGCTGGAAGCCGAGGCGACGCGGGCGGCCGAGGCGGCGGCTCCAGCCGAGGCAGCGGCTCCGGCCGAGGCGGCGGCTCCGGCCGGATCGACGGCATCGGGCGAGACGACGGCTCCGGCCGAGGCGGCCGCATCGGGCGAGACGACGGTGGCGGCGGTCGAGTCCGAGCCGATCCCCGAGCTCGCGGCCGGCGCGCTCGATCGCCCGGACGAGGTCCAGCCCATGGTGGACATGGCCCCCGCGGCCGAAGGCGAAGAGGAGCCGCCGCTCGGAACGGCGCCGGGCGAACCCGGGACCGAGGCGGATTTCGAGGACGAGGAGCAGGCGCCGCCGGCGTAGGACGGCGAGAAACGAGGAGTAATGCCAGTAGCGAAACGTCGGGTGTACGAAGCGGCGAAGGACATGGGGATGTCGAGCGAAGCGCTCGTCAGCATCCTCCGGTCGCTCCACGTCGAGGTGAAGAGCCACATGAGCTCGATCGACGAGAGCGTGGTGGAGCAGGTGCGCCTCAAGCTCGCGCGCGAGAAGGAGGCCGTGAAGGAGGAGGAGGCCCGCAAGCGCGAGAAGGCGGTCCAGGCGGCGAAGGCTGCGGCCGAGGCTCAGCGGCGCACGGCGCCGGCGGGCAGCCTCGCCGGGCTCCGCGGCGGGAAGCCCGCGAAGAAGAAGAAGCGCGCCGTCGACGAGAAGCTGATCCGGGCCTCGGTGCGACGGACGATGGCCGAGATGGAAGGGACGCGCCGCCGCCGGCACCACCACAAGACAGAGGAAGGGGCCGCCGTCGGCGTCGAGGAGGCGCCGCGGGTCATCCGCGTGAGCGAGTTCATCTCCGTCGCCGAGCTGGCCGGGCATCTCGAGGTCAAGCCGCAGGAGGTGATCGCGACCTGCATGCAGCTCGGGATCATGGCCAACATCAACCGCCGCCTCGACAAGGACTCGATCATGGCGGTGGCCGACGAGTTCGGGTTCGAGGTGGAGTTCGTCTCGGAGCTGGGCGAGGAGGTCGAGGAGGTCGAGGTCGAGGACGCCGAGGGCCTGACGGCGCGCGCCCCGGTCGTGACCATCATGGGCCACGTCGACCACGGCAAGACGTCGCTCCTCGACTACATCCGGAAGACCAACGTCATCGCCGGCGAGGCGGGCGGGATCACGCAGCACATCGGCGCCTACGAGGTGAAGCTGCCCTCGGGGAACCGCATCACCTTCCTCGACACGCCCGGCCACGAGGCCTTCACCGCCATGCGCGCGCGCGGCGCCCAGGTGACCGACATCGTCGTGCTGGTGGTTGCGGCGGACGACCGCGTGATGCCACAGACGGTCGAGGCCATCGACCACGCGCGGGCGGCGAACGTGCCGATCCTCGTCGCGATCAACAAGATCGATCTCCCCGACGCGAACGTCGAGATGGTCCGTCAGGACCTCTCGAAGCAGAACCTGCTCGTCGAGGAGTGGGGCGGCAAGACGATCGCCGTGCCGATCTCGGCGAAGAAGGGGACCAACGTCGACAAGCTGCTCGAGATGATCCTCCTCCAGGCGGAGCTCCTCGAGCTGAAGGCCGACGCCACCAAGCACGCGCGCGGCGTGGTCATCGAGTCGCGGGTGGAGCAGGGGCGCGGAATCATCGCCAGCGTGCTGGTGCAGAAGGGAACGCTTCGCGTCGGCGACGCGTTCGTCGCCGGATCCACCAGCGGCAAGGTGCGGGCCATGCTGAACGAGCGCGGATCCCGCGCGGAGGCGGCCGGCCCCTCCACGCCGGTCGAGGTGCTCGGCTGGAGCGCTGCGCCGCAGGCGGGCGACACGTTCGTGGTCATGGAGGACGAACGCGAGGCCCGCGAGCTGGCGAGCAAGCGCGGCCAGCTCCAGCGCGAGCAGGAGTTCCGCCTCTTCAAGCACGTCACGCTGACCGACCTCTACAGCCAGATCAAGGCCGGCAAGGTGAGCGATCTCCTCGTCGTGCTGAAGGGAGACGTGGACGGCTCGGTCGAGGCGCTCGAGGACTCGCTCGTGAAGCTCTCGACAGACGAGGTGAAGCTCCGCGTGATCCACCGCGGCGTGGGCCAGATCACCGAGTCGGACGTGCTCCTCGCCGCCGCTTCGGACGCCGTCATCATCGGCTTCCACGTGAAGCCCGACGCGCGCGCCACGGAGCTCGCGTCCAAGGAGAAGGTCGACATCCGGCTCTACGAAATCATCTACGAGGCCGTCGCGGACGTGAAGGACGCCATGTCGGGACTCCTCGCTCCGGAGATCCGCGAGACCGCCACCGGCTCCGCGGAGGTGCGTCAGGTGTTCCGCACCACGAAGTCGGGTGTGATCGCCGGGTGCATGGTCCTGTCGGGGAACATCCAGCGGAGCGCCCGCGCGCGGCTCGTCCGCGAGGGGCAGGTCGTCTGGGACGGCAAGATCGCGTCGCTCCGACGCTTCAAGGACGACGTCCGCGAGGTGGCGGCCGGGTACGAGTGCGGCATCGGACTCGAGGGTCGGGACGACGTCCGCGAGAAGGACCTGATCGAATCCTATGTCCTCGAGGAAGTCGCGCGACGGCTCTCGTGAGATGCGGGTCGGCACGCTCGAGGTGGACCTGCACCTCCCGGTCTCTCATTCCCTGAAGGACAAGCGCTCGATCCTGAACCACGTCAAGGATCGCGTGCGGTCGCGGTTCAACGCGGCCATCGCCGACGTGGGACCTCAAGATTTGTGGCAGCGTGCCTCCCTCGGCGTGGCCGTCGTGGGCGCCGAGTCCGCGGTCCTCGAGCGCGTGCTCCGCGAGGTTCTGGCCGCCATCGAGCAAGAGGACCGCCTCGCCGTGCTGGATTACCAGATCCAGGTCGACTGACCCCAACCGGACGGAATCGATGCCCCCTCGTGAAAGCCCGCGGACGCGCCGTGTCGCCGACCGCATCGTGGAAGAGCTGGCGGAGTGCCTCAACTCGAAGATCGAGGATCCCCGCCTGCGCACGCTCACGGTGACCGGGGCGCGGGTGTCGCGCGACCTCTCGGCGGCGCGCGTGTGGGTGAGCGGCAACGTCCCCCCGGCCGAGGAGCCGTCGGTCCTCAAGGCCCTCGCGCACGCGGCCCCGTTTCTGCGCTCGTACCTCGCGCCGCGGCTCGGGCTTCGCATCGTGCCCACGCTCCAGTTTGAGATCGACCGCTCCATCGAGACCGGGACCCGGATCGAGCAGCTCCTGCGCGATCTCGAGCATCCGGAAGGCGGGTGACCTCGCTGGCGCACGACCGCTTCCGCTCGTTCCTCGAAGGGCATCGCGAGTTCCTGATCCTCTCCCACATCGATCCCGACGGGGACGCGATCGGATCCTGCCTCGCGCTCGCACGCGCCATCCGCGCGATGGGGAAGGAGGCCACCGTGGTGAACGACTCGCCGCTTCCGGAGAGTCTCCGGTTCCTGCCCCACGCGGACTGGGTGGAGCGTCCGAACGAGGTGGCCGGCCGCGCATTCCCCGCCGTGTTCGTGCTCGACTGCTCGAGCCTCGACCGCGTGGGCGCCGACGCGGCGCGTCTGGTCGCCCCCGGCGTGGCGGTCGCGAACGTCGACCACCACGCGGCGAACGACGGCTTCGGCGATCCTCGTCTCGTGAACGTGGAGGCGAGCTCGACCGCCGAGCTGGTGTACGAGATCCTCGAAGCGTGCGGCGTGACGATCGACGCCGAGATCGCGGAGTGCCTTTACGCCGGGGTCGCCTCGGACACGGGCGCCTTCCGCCACCCGAACACGACGCCCCGGGCGCTCCGGCTCGCGGCGCGTTTCGTGGAGCGCGGCGCGCGCCCGGCGCGGACCGCGGAGGCTCTCTACGGACGGAAGTCCGAGGCGAGCCTGCGCATCCTCGGCCTGGCGCTCACCTCCCTCGAAGCCCGCTCCGGAGGACAGGTGGGAGCGATCACGATCAGCCGCGAGATGTTCGACCGTGCGGGCGCGATTCCCGAGGACGCGGACGGCATCGTCCAGTTCGCGAAGTCGCTCGCCGGAACGCGCGTCGGCCTCCTCGTCTCGGAGATCGCCCCTGGCGAGATCCGGCTCAGCTTCCGCTCCGATGGGACGGTCGACGTGAACGAGGTCGCCTCCCGGTTCGGGGGCGGCGGACACAAGAACGCGGCCGGGGCCCGCCTGCGCGGCGACCTGCGCCAGATCCACGACCAGGCGCTCGAAGCGCTGGACCGGGCGGTGAATGGCGGATTGCCTCCATCTGCTGGATAAGCCGGAAGGCTGGACGTCCCACGACGTGGTGGCGCGGATGCGGACGATGCTCGGCGAGCGGAGGATCGGCCACGCCGGGACGCTCGATCCCTTCGCGAGCGGGCTCCTCCTCCTGGGTGAGGGGCGCGCGACCGGGATCCTGGGATGCCTCGGGCTCCTTCCGAAGCGCTACGTCGCCTGCGCCCGGCTGGGCGTGACCACCGACACGCAAGACCGGACCGGCGCGGTCCTGAGCCGCACCTCCCGCCTGCCATCGAGCGAGGCGGTCGCGGCCGCGCTCGGAGACTTCCGCGGCGCGCTCCGCCAGCGGCCGCCGCTCTACTCGGCGGTCAAGGTGCGGGGCGAGCGCCTCTACGAGGCGGCGCGCCGTGGAGTCGAGGTGGAGCGCGAGCACCGGCCGATCCAGGTCTACGCCCTCGAGCTGATCGAGTCGGATCTCCCGGATGTGGTCCTGGACGTGACGGTGAGCCGCGGCACCTACGTGCGCACGCTGGCGCACGACCTGGGCGAGACCCTCGGCTGCGGCGCGCATCTCACCGAGCTCCGCCGTACGGCGAGCGGCCCCTTCCACGTCGACGCGGCGCTCTCCTGCGCGCGCGAGGGGGGGCACGGCCGGGACGACTTCCGCGCTCGCGCGCTTCCGCCGGAACAGGCGGTCTCGTTCCTGCCTCGCGCGCGGCTCGCCTCCGATGAGGCGGCGCGTCTCCGCCACGGGCAAGCACCGGCGTTCGATCCGTCGCGTGTCGAGCCCTCGGGCGCCACGTGGCCGCTTCCTCCCGGCGCGTTGGGCTGGCCCGTTGCCCTCGTGGACGAGGATGGCGCGTTGGTGGCGGTGGCCCACCCGGTCGAGGAGCAGACCGAGGCCCTGCCGATGCGCCTCCTTCGAGTGCTGGCGGATCGATGAGCGCTTCCGCGCGCCCGATCGCGCTCACGATCGGGGTCTTCGACGGCCTCCACCGAGGCCATCAGGAGATCGTCGCGGCCACGGTGGCCGAGGCGAGATCGCGGGGTGGGGCCGCCTGGGTCGCGACGTTCGACCCTCACCCGGACTCGGTTGTCCGGGCCACGCCCGACCGCCCCTGGATCACGCCTCCCGGCGAGCGGGCCAGCCTCCTCCACGGCATGGGCGTCGATCGGGTGGAGACGGTGCGGTTCGACGACGAGGTGCGCGCGCTCAGCCCTGAAGGATTCCTGGACCGGGTGCTCGGTCCGGGGGCGCCGCTCCAGGCCCTCGTCGCGGGACCGGATTTCCGGATGGGCCGGGGCCGTCAGGGGGACCGGACCTACCTCGAGGCGCTCGGCCGGGAGCGCGGCTTCGTGTACCGCGAGGTTCCCTTCCTCGGATCGGGGGGAGGGAAGCTCTCGAGCACGAGGCTGCGCCAGGAGATCGCCGCGGGCGCCATGGAGCGGGCTGCCGAGATCATGGGGCGCCCCTACGCGCTCGAGGGGACTGTTGGATCGGGGGCCGGCCGGGGCACGGCGCTCGGCTTTCCGACCGCGAACCTCGAGGTGCGCCCCGAGAAGCTCCTTCCCGCCCCCGGGATCTACCTGTCACGCAACCAATTCGACGGCCGATCCTGGCCCGGCATCACCTACGTGGGGAGCGCCGCGACGTTCGGACCTGGCCCGGTTCGCGTGGAGGTCTTCCTCATCGATTTCGCCGGAGCGCTGCGGGGACGGTGGCTCAAAACCCTGCTGATTTCCCTGCTCCGTGCCGATAGAGTCTTTCGATCAGCCGAGGAGCTGATCCGGGCGATGGATGACGATCTCGCCCGCGCACGCGCCTTCTGGGCCGGTGCCATTCAGGCAGACCCGGCTCGGTAGGAATGCCCTTGAAACCCCATCCCCCTGTGCTAGAGTGCTCGCTCGTACACAGAGAGGGAAAGTCATGGAGGTGGCACCGGTGACGCTGACGCCTGAGAGGAAGCGGGAAGTAATCGGCCAGTTCAAGACCCACGAGACGGATTCGGGGTCGGCCGAGGTCCAGGTCGCGCTCCTCACCGAACGCATCAAGTACCTGACGGAGCACTTCAAGGTCCACAAGCGCGACCATCACAGTCGCCGCGGCCTGCTCCGGATGGTCGGTCAGCGACGTAGGCTGCTCGATTACCTGAAGGCGACGAAGATCGAGCGATACCGGTTGGTGGTCAAGGAGCTTGGCCTCCGCAAGTAGCTCCGCCCGCGCGAGCGGGACCTCGCCGTAATTCCTCCCAAGGACACTCCCGCGGCGCCCGACGGCTCATGGCTCGCCAAGGCGCCCCGATGTCGTTGCGAGTCATGGAGTCTCAGAGAGGAGAACAAGAATGCCCGAAACAGTGAGCGTCGAGCTCGGCGGCCGTACCCTGTCCATCGAGGTCGGGAAGGTCGCCAAGCAGGCGTCGGGGGCCACTTGGGTCCAGTACGGCGAGACGGTCGTGCTGAACGCGGCGGTCGCGAGCAGGGACCCGATCGACAAGGACTTCTTCCCGCTGTCCGTGGAGTACCGCGAGAAGACCTACGCCGCCGGGCGCATCCCGGGCGGCTTCTTCAAGCGCGAGGGCCGGCCGACGGAGAAGGAGATCCTGAGCAGCCGCCTCATCGACCGTCCGCTCCGGCCGCTCTTCCCGGACGGCTATCGCAACGAGATCCAGATCATGTCCACGGTCCTCTCGTCCGACCAGACCAACGACGCCGACATCCTCGGGGTCACCGGGGCCTCGGCGGCGCTCATGGTCTCGGACATTCCGTTTCCCGAGCCTGTCTCGGCCGTTCGCGTGGGCTTCGTCGGCGGGCAGCTCGTGCTCAATCCGACGTTCCCCGAGCTGGCGGAGTCGGAGCTCGACCTCGTGGTCGCGGCCACCGACTCGAACATCGTGATGGTCGAGGCGGGCGCCCGCGAGGTGTCCGAAACGACGATCGTCGAGGCCCTCGAGTTCGCGCACGTCGCGATCCGCAAGATCAACCAGCTCCAGCACGAGCTCCGAACCCGGGTCGGCAAGCCCAAGCGAACGTTCCCGCTGCCGCAGCGTGATCCGGGCCTGGTCCAGGGGATCACCTCGACGTACGGCGATCGCGTGCGCCAGACCAACAAGATCTCGGAGAAGCACGAGCGGCAGGCCGCCCTGGACGCCATCAAGGCCGAGGCGCTCGAGCGCTTCGAGGCCTCGCACCCGGGTTCCTCCCGGGACGTGAAGCACGTCCTGGGCGAGCTCGAGGAGCGCGCGGTCCGCGAGATGATCGTCAAGGAGAAGCGCCGTCCGGACGGGCGCAGCTTCGACGAGATGCGGAAGGTCACGTGCGAGGTGGGGGTGCTCCCGCGCACGCACGGCTCGGCGCTCTTCACGCGCGGGCAGACGCAGGCGCTCGTCGTCGCGACGCTCGGCACGAAGGTGGACGAGCAGCGGGTCGAGGAGCTGGAAGGCCAGAGCTGGAAGAGCTACATGCTCCACTACAACTTCCCGCCCTACAGCGTCGGCGAGGTCCGGCCATTCCGCGGACCGGGGCGGCGCGAGATCGGGCACGGCGCCCTCGCGGAGCGCGCCATCGAGCCGCTCATCCCGATCGACGTCGATTTCCCGTACACGATCCGGATCGTCTCGGACATCCTCGAGTCGAACGGCTCCTCCTCGATGGCCACCGTGTGCGGCGGCAGCCTCTCGCTCATGGACTCCGGCGTGCCGATCAAGACGCACGTCGCGGGCGTGGCCATGGGGCTCGTCAAGGAAGGCGATGACTTCGCGATCCTGACGGACATCCAGGGCGTCGAGGATCACCTCGGCGACATGGACTTCAAGGTGGCGGGAACGCGCGGCGGCATCACCGCCCTCCAGATGGACATCAAGATCTCGGGCGTCTCCTACGCCCTCATGGCCGAGGCGCTCGAGAACGCGCGCAAGGCCCGCATGCACCTCCTCGACGTCATGGATGCCACGATCCGCGAGCCGCGCGCGGAGCTGTCGCCGTACGCGCCGCGCATCTACATCATGATGATCGACCCCGACAAGATCCGCGAGGTCATCGGACCGGGCGGCAAGATGATCAAGAAGATCTCGGCCGAGACCGGCACGCAGATCGACATCGAGGATTCGGGCGAGGTCCGGATCGCGGCCTTCAGTGGCGCCGACGGCGACCGGGCGCGGGAGATCATCCGCTCGATCACCGAGGATCCGGAGATCGGCCGCGTCTACCAGGGCACCGTCCGGCGGGTCGTGCCGTTCGGCGCGTTCGTCGAGATCTCGCCCGGCAAGGACGGCCTCGTCCACATCTCCGAGCTGGAGACAAAGCGGGTCGAGCGCGTCGAGGACGTCATCAACGAGGGAGACTCGGTCCTCGTCAAGGTGATCGGCATCGACCGCGAGGGGAAGATCAAGCTCAGCCGCAAGCAGGCGCTGCCCGGCTACGTGCCGGAGCCGGAGGATGCGGGCTCCGGGCGCGGCCACGGCGAGGACCGGGGCCGGGGCGGCCGGGGCGGACACGGCGGCGGCCGGGGCGACAGGCGCGGAAAGCCGGAGCC